>NZ_VTDU01000027.1:0-24971 GCF_035615615.1 Acinetobacter sp. MD2(2019)
AATTCTATAAAGAATGGCTTCAATAAAATTACGTAAATTTGAGTTGTGGTGAATCGATAAATTACGGAGAATAGGTTTCAACTTTTGCCAGTGTTGATCTGTCAGCATGGTACGAGGCATAGCGAATAGTAAAATTGGGTTTGGCGATTTGATTTTACTACTTCGCTATTTTTTATACTAAAAGTGTCAACACTCTCTAAAATTATATGGAAGTCATTAGGCGAAAATTTATGCATATTTATTTATGGCTAAATCACCACCTAAAAATGTCCCCTCCCCTAACTCACTATAGAAAATACAAAATCATTCGTTATAGCTTTATAATGGCATTGATCCATATTCTAATTTTCTTATTTCGACTCTTCTTCCCAATAATTAATATAATTCAAATATTCAAGTCCTTTGTCGACAAACTCCGAATTTTGCCATTGCTTTACATCAACATTGCGTTTTATTAGCTTGGCATTCAATGCAGTTTGTACACCTTGTTGTAGATGTTCAAGATAATATTCATCCAAAAGTGGTGAGTACACTGTTTTTAAGGCTTTGTTTTGTAGGCTAAATGCATAGAGTTCTATCGGTAATCCTGCATTTTTAGTAACGAGTTGTATCGCATCGTTCCGATTCTCGGGCTGTGAAACCCAATATGCTGATTGTAAAACCGTATTGACCAATGCTTGGGTGAGTTCTGGATGTTGTTGAATAAATTCACTACGCCCTACCAAACCTGACTGAATTGTTCCTGCTCCATCCTGTCGCTGTCCAGTACTCTGTGGAACCTCTACAATTTTCTGTTGTTTAAGTGCCAGAATTGACATCAATCCCCAGCTTGCATCAATTTGCTTCGCTGCAAGTGCTGCATTGGCCGCAGCAGGATCCAAATTAATAATGCGGAAATCTTTTTCAGTAAAGCCATATCGCTCAATATATTGATCAAATGACAATTGCATGGCGGTTCCTTGAAAAATCGCAATGCGTTTGCCTCTTAATTTTTCGAGACTAGTATATCCTTTATTTGGTAAAACACCTAAATAGGCATCTATATGCCTTCCAGTTGCCATAAGCAAAGTGGTATCGATTTGATTCGATTTACCAATAATAGCGGCTAAGTCACCCAAAAAAGCAAAATCTAATTGCTTATTGGCCAAAGCTTCATTAATTACAGGCCCTGCACCTTTGAAAAACTGCCATTCAATCTGAATATTCTTACTCGAAAATTCTTTTTCAAGTAGCTGATTTAAATATATATAATCAACTAATGGTGCACCGCTACTGTGTCTTTCACTACTGCTTAAATCAGGTACAGCAATTCTAATTTTTACAATCTTTTCATTCTGATTTGTTGTGTTTAATGGTGCTGGTGAAGAGGGTTTGAAAATAAACAATAGTAAAGCGACTAGAATAAGTGTAGGAATAATCCAGATCAATCGGTTACGTTTTGATAGTGTAGCCATATCGTTTTTCTCAAAAACATATACAACGTCACTACTTAAAGACAGTGACGTTTTATATGTTTAAAATGGTTATTTAGTTAGCATTTAACACAGCGTGAAGTTTAGCTTTTTCGAGTTGCTCTGCTGATAAATCTTTAGGTATTATGGTTTTACCTTTTAGGCCATGTACGCCAGTGGTTACTTCACCTGCGAGTGTAATTCGGCGTACAACACGATGCTGATCGCCATAATCGTTAACCGCGTAGTGCTGGGTAGAGCGATTATCCCAAATCACTACATCTCCTTCCTGCCATTGCCAACGTACTGTATTTTCTGGTCGCGTTACTTTTTCTTGTAAAATATTAAATAAAAGCTGTGAATCACTTTGACTAAATCCTACAAGCCGTTTGAAAAAATGTCCGAGTAATAGACTTTTCTTGCCAGTTTCTGGATGGACGACAACCACTGGATGCTCTGTCTCGTACTTGGTAGATACAAAAATTTTCTTCAGTCTTTCGAGTTGTTCTGGTTCGACATTTTGTTTTGGTCCACCATAATCATAATCATAATCATTTGAATGTACAGCTACCAACTGATCAGTAAATTGCTTTAAAAGTTCAGGAAGATCTTCATAAGCCGTTTCAGTATTTGCCCAAGTGGTATCACCACCTGTTTCAGGAATGATAAGACCTCTTAAAATACTAATTTTAGGATAGGCATCAACAAAAGTGACATCAGTATGCCAAGAATTGGCGCGTACGCCTTTTTGTGAGTTCAGTTCAAAAATAAAATCTGTACCATAAACTGCAGGTACTGTTGGATGTTTAACGGGAGAACCAAACAATTCTGCAAATTTCTCTTGTTCTGTGTCCCCCAAATGTTGCTGGCCACGAAAGAAGAGTACTTTATGCTCTAGTAGCGCATCGTATATAAACTGAACTGTGGATGAATCAAGCTCAGAGCTCAAGTGAATTCCGTTGATTTCAGCCCCGATACGTCCAGTCAACTTTTTAAGTTGAAGTTGCTGTGTTGGATTCTGAATAAAAGTGGTCATAATTATTGCCTGATATAAAAATATGACTAATTGTTATCAGAAACGGCGGTATATTCTGTTATTTCAGAGACAATCCATCACGTAAAAAATTATTTTGATATTTAAATAATGAATAACACACACTTATAAAAATTAAATATGAAATTATATTTTTTTTGAAATTTGAATAAATTCCAACTCTGCTAGACTGTTTAAACTCTTATTTTATATTTATGATTTTCTATGAAAACATCATCGATTATTGAATTTAAAAACCCCATTTCAAAATATCAACATTATATTGATGATGGATTACACTTAGATTATAAATTTATTAATAATAAATTTATTCATAAAAGTATTCGTATACTAGAAAATTATCAGTTTATTCAATCTTTATCTGATGCAGATAAATCTACGCTTATTCAGCATTTAAAAATAAGAAAGTATTACCATAATCAAACCATATACAACCAAAATGATCCGTGTACTGATATCAATATTTTACTTGAAGGCGCACTTAAACTGGGTTGGAGCACATCTCAAGGCAAATATCATACCGATATTTTTGTGCCCTCAGGTACCTTGATCAATATTGTTCCGATTGTAACGGGTCAACCCCTACTTCACGACCATATTGCACAAGGTAGAACAGTCATTGCCAACCTTCCTGGCCAATTATTTATGGATGTCATCAGAAATAACGCAGATGCTTTGTTTATGGTGTTGAAATTAATCTGTGTAAGAACACAGCTAAATCGTGAACAAAATTTCATTTATTCAACTGAAACATTGCAAACTCGTCTTGCTAAAAAACTAGTTTTTCTAGTGGATTATCATTCTTATCAGGACAAAGATAAAATTTTACTGAATCTTAAATTGAGTCAGGAAAATCTGGCAGAACTTTTGCAGACTTCAAGACAAAGCATTAATAAAGAACTCGCAGCGCTTTCAAACCAAAATATCATTGAGGTTAAATACAATCAAATCTTTATTTTGGACTTTGATAAGCTAAGCGATATTGCCCAGACTCATCAGTTACACAGTGCCACTAAATTCCTTTGATATATCTGCTTTTGTCATAATGATATGATTTTATTAGGAGATAACTGTCGGAATAAAAACAGAATAAAAATTTGTCATATTTACACTAAGCATTTTAGTCGCTTTGTTGGATAAAACATGACAGATGTAAATATCAAAAACCAACCTAATATTTTATTGATTGTGGCGGATGATTTAGGCTTTTCAGATTTAGGGGCTTTTGGCGGAGAAATCCATACCCCTCATTTGAATGAATTGGCATTAAACGGCTTAAGACTGACTAATTTTCACACAGCATCAACCTGCTCCCCTACTCGTGCGATGTTACTTTCAGGCACAGACCATCATTTAGCTGGTTTAGGAACCATGGCGGAGGCTCTGACCCCAGAACTCGAAGGCAAAGAAGGCTACGAAGGTGTGTTAAATAACAAAGTTGCCGCATTACCAGAGTTATTAAAAGATGCGGGATACTACACCGTTATGTCTGGAAAATGGCATTTGGGTCTAAAACCAGAGTATTTTCCAAGTCAAAAAGGATTTGAACGCTCTTTTGCACTATTACCTGGTGCAGCCAATCATTATCTATTTGAAGCTGATATTCCAGAAGAGCAAATTCCACGCTTACTTAAGTCAACAAAAGGACTCTATGCAGAGGATGATGAGTTTTCGGAAGAACTACCCCAAGGGTTTTATTCATCAGATTATTTTACCACTCGCCTTCTAGACTTTTTACAAGATGATGAAGCACGCCAAGGACGTCCTTTTTTTGCATATTTACCTTTCTCTGCACCGCACTGGCCCTTACAGGCACCTCAGGAAGATATCGATCGATATAAAGGACGTTATGCGGATGGCCCCGTTAAATTGCGTGAACAGCGCCTTGAAAAACTCAAGCAACTGCAATTGGTCGATGCGGAAACAACGATTCACCCTGTGCTCGCGAGAACTCCATTCTGGGAAAATCTTACCCAAGAACAACGTGATAAGTCTTCAAGAATTATGGAAGTGTATGCGGCCATGGTAGATCGTATGGATCAAAATGTTGGACGTGTAGTGGAATACCTCAAAGATCGAGGAAAATTGGACAATACCATTGTTATTTTTCTATCAGACAATGGTGCAGAAGGTGCTCAACTTGAAGCTCTACCTGTCTTTGGTGGCCAACTTAATGAAATTATTGAGAAGTATTACGACAACAGTATTGATAATATTGGTCGAGCAAACTCATATGTTTGGTATGGAGAACATTGGGCACAAACAGCCACAGCCCCTGCTCGCTTATATAAAGCGCATACTAGCGAAGGTGGAATTAGAACAGTTTCGTTCATTCACTACACAGGATTTAAACGTCAAAATCAGATCAGTCATGAGTTCCTGACGGTCATGGATTTACTACCCACCCTACTGGATTATTTGAATATTCAGCATCCTGGTCAGGTATATAAAGGTCGTCAATTGGTACCACTGCGTGGTCGCTCTATCTTGCCGTATTTACAAGTACAACAAGACCATATTCACAGTGAAGATCATGTCACAGGCTGGGAGTTATTTGGTCAAAAGGCTCTGCGCAAAGGAGAATGGAAAGCGCTGTTCATCCCTGCGCCAAATGGCCCAAATCGCTGGCAGCTATATAACCTTAAAGATGACAAAGGCGAAACTCAGGATTTGGCAAAACAATATCCAGAAAAGCTCGATGAATTACTCAAAGAATGGGCAACGTATGTCAAAGAAAATGGTGTAATTGAAAATGTGCAACAACGAAGATTATTACAAAATGATCAGCTAGAGCCGTTTGAAGCATAAAAACAACCAACAGATTAGTATTTAGATTGAACTCAGCCAGCACTCATGCTGGCTTTTAAATTTGCCGCCTGAACAATATTTTAAAAGGCCTATATTTAAAAACTTACTATTAAATATAAAGATAAGATCATCAAAATATAAACTTAAGTTTGTACTGACAATGACAGTGTTCAATTACATAAAAATTAAAATCATCACAAAGAAAACACAAATGGAGTCATTAATGTCAGTTCAAAAGCGCATCTTTCTTTTCAAGAGAAAAAGATTAGTTTTAAATAAAATCACGCAAAGTCTGTTTATTTCACTTATAGGGTGTGCAGGATATTCATCTATTGTCTATGCTGAGGATACTTCCGTGACTTCAGGTACAGCAGTAAAGGAAGCAAATACGTCAAATTCACAGTCAAACAGTAAAGCAGATGATGTTATTCAGCTTGCAGATGTCATTGTGACAACACGAAGACGTGAAGAAAAAGCACAAAATGTTCCAACACCCATT
Organism: Acinetobacter sp. MD2(2019); assembly: GCF_035615615.1. Taxonomy (NCBI): domain Bacteria; kingdom Pseudomonadati; phylum Pseudomonadota; class Gammaproteobacteria; order Moraxellales; family Moraxellaceae; genus Acinetobacter; species Acinetobacter sp. MD2(2019). The sequence goes on from NZ_VTDU01000027.1 coordinate 5,813, forward strand.
AGTATTTTAAGTGCCAAAACACTAGAAACTCAGAAACTCAGTAAACTTGAAGATCTACAACAAGCCCTACCCAGCCTTAATGTTGCTTTCTTAAACCCACGTCAATCGAGTGTGGCTGTTCGGGGTTTGGGTAATAACCCAGCCAGTGATGGTTTGGAAGCGAGTGTTGGCGTCTATCTGGACAACGTTTACTTGGGTCGTCCCGGTATGGCTGTATTTGATTTATTAGACATTGCTCAACTCGAATTATTACGCGGACCACAAGGGACATTATTTGGTAAAAATACCACTGCGGGCTTATTAAACATTAGCTCAAAACAACCTACTTTCGACCCAGACCATTCGGCTGAAATTTCTTTTGGTTCACGCAATTATTTACAGGCGAAAGGAACGTTTTCAGATGCTCTATCTGAAAATGTGGCAGGCCGACTCTCTTTTTATAAAACGACTCAGGATGGTTTTATTCATAATACCTATAATGGTAAAGATTATAACAATACAGATCGCAAAGGTGTCCGCGGTCAAATTCTCTGGAAGCCGCAAGAAATTTTTAATTTACGTTTAATTGCTGACTACAACAAACAAAATGATGATCAAGGTGCCATGGTGTTGTACTACGCTGGGCCAACGTTTAACAGTACTGTATATGGAAATAACTACAATCGTTACTTAGAAAATGCCACACAGTCAGGTGCCAAAAATCTTTATACCAACTGGAAAGATAAACAGATTCATTCAGATGCCCCACAGCACATGTCTGTTGAACAAGGTGGTGGGTCGGCAGAGGCCAATTGGTCGCTAGATAGCGGTAAAAAAATTACGTCGATCAGTGCATACCGCTTTTGGAACTTCACGCCGACCAACAGTGATTTTATTAGTTCAAATGCATTGACTAATGGAGGTGTAGCTGTTCGTGATAAACAATATTCACAAGAGCTGCGTTTAGCATCTGCCGGAAATCAACGTATTGATTGGGTGACAGGGCTATATTATTTTCAGCAGCATTTAGACAATACGACCTTCTCTTTATATGGAGATACGGCAGATGCATTCTATCTTTATAACGTACCGAGCGTGAGAGCCTTAATTGCCAATGGTCAATCAAATATTTTGAATAATCGAGACTCATATTCATATGGAACAACTCAGACAAAAAGCTCAGCATTGTTTGGTCAAAGTACATGGCATACAACACCGAAGCTAGACATCACCACAGGTGCACGAGTCACTTATGAAGATAAATCTGCCAGTATCTACAGAACCACCCCTATTGGGGGTACCCCAGTTTCGGGTTTAAGTGCAGCAGAGCGTAATTTATTAAATGCCCAGCTTGGCGCATACGACTCGGGTGAACTGAAGCAACATGGTTTAAGTTACTCTGGCTTACTGACTGGCAGCTATCGGTTAAATCCAAGCACACTGGCCTATGCAACGTATTCACACGGCGAAAAATCAGGGGGCTTTAACCTAAGCATTGGTTCTGCACCAGCAGCGGGTGCTAACTCGTTAAAAGTTGATCCTGAAAAAGCGGATAACTATGAAATTGGACTAAAACAGAATTTTCTTAATAATACCTTACAGTTAAATAGCAATATATTCTGGATAGATGTTTCTGACTATCAAACCACAAGCTATGAGCAAGTCGGCAACTCTGTCGTGAGTGTCTTAGCAAATGCAGGTAAAGTTCGCAGCCGAGGAATTGAACTCGATGTAACCTATCAACCTATTCGTCGCCTTACACTTAATTTTAATGGTTCTCTTAACGATACCACCTATACAGAATACAAAAATGCCCCAGCTCCATCCAATATCGGCATTCCAACTGGCGTAAATACACAAGATCTGTCTGGAGAACGTGTATATGGCGTACCGAAGTGGATTGCAAATTTCAATTTCCGTTATGACTTAGCTGAGCATAATAACTGGCAACCCTATGTTTCAGGAAGTTATGCTTGGCGAGATTGGTCATATGGCTCTTTAGATAATAACCCATACAGTGTCATTAAAGCCTATGGATTAACGAATGCAAGTCTGGGTGCACGACATCGTATTGGTGAAAATGAACTGGATGTTGCGCTATGGGTAAAAAACCTCACCAATGAAACCTATGTAACCAATACATGGAATTCTTCTAATGGTATTGTTCTCGCGAGTTTAGGTCAGCCTCGTACCATTGGTGCAACCGTGAAACTTAGCTTTTAACACATAAAATGCATAATCATTGCAGCATTGGCTCCTTGAAAGCCATGCTGCAAATTTTGTATAGAGAGTTATGGCGTATTTAGAATAGCATCAATCTGAGTCAGCTCATCTGCACTAAACACTGTATTTTGCAATGCTTTTAAGTTTTCGATGATCTGCTCTGGTTGGCTCGCACCAATGATTGTCGATGTAATCCGTTCATCACGTAAAACCCATGACAATGACAATTGAGCCAATGTTTGGTTTCGATGCTTTGCTATTTCCTTTAATTGCTGTATTTGCTGTAGCTTCAATGAAACTAGGTGCTCTGACTGTAAATAACGACTCCCACGCCCAATACGAGAGTCTTCAGGTACACCATTCAGATATCGTCCAGCCAATAAACCTTGAGCCAGTGGTGAGAACGTAATTACACCAAAACCCTCTTGTTGAGCAGTCTCAGTTAAACCCTGCTCAATCTGACGTTCAAAAAAATTGTAAATGGGTTGATGCAAAGTAAGTGGAACATGATAGGCCTTAAGCAATTCTATTAACTCTAAAGTTAACTCTGGTGTATATCCAGAAGAAATCCCCACATAGAGAGCTTTACCTTGCTGCACAATATCGGCAAGTGTCTTGGCTGTTTCTTCAAGCGGTGTTTCTGAGTCATAACGATGTGAATAAAAAATATCGACATAATCAAGCCCAAGTCGCTGTAAGCTCTGATCAAGACTGCTAATCAGGTATTTTCGGCTGCTACCACCTTGTCCATAAGGGCCCGGCCACATGTCCCAACCTGCCTTTGTCGAAATAATCAGTTCATCTCGATATGGTTTGAAGTCAGTTTTTAAAAAGTGACCAATATTTTTCTCTGCACTTCCATAGGGTGTACCATAATTATTGGCCAGATCGAAATGATTAATTCCATGATCAAATGCCGTGTAAAGTACCGATTTTTGTTGCTGAATTGGGGTATCATCTCCAAAGTTATGCCAGCAACCGAGTGACAGTGGCGGTAATACCAAACCACTATTTTTAATTTTACGATATTGGAATGATTGATATCTTTCTGAATTTGCGAGATACATACTTTGTCCTTTTATTCGGCAGCAGCCAAGAGGCCGAGGTTTTGTCTTAATGTTTGACCTTCGTATTGTTTGCGGAATAAATTGCGCTGTTGAAGGATGGGAATAACCAGATCGACAAAGTCTCTAATTCCGTTTGATATGACAGCAGGCATAATGTTAAATCCATCTGCTGCACCACTAACGAACCACTCCTCAAGTTGATCGGCGATATATTCTGGCGTTCCAACCAAACAAAAATGCCCCCGTCCTGATGCAATACGTTGATAGAGCTGTTTAATGGTTAGACCTTGCTCTTGCCCGAGTGCCTGAATCAATTGCTGACGACTTTGCTGCCCCGTTTGCGTCTCAGATAAATCTAAGGAAGCTAAAGGCTGATTCACATCAACATCACTTAAGTCAAAATTGCCCAGCATTCTTCCTAAAAGCCCAAGGCCAATATCATCATCAACGAGCTCATCTAGAAGCTGTTGCTGTTTCTTAGCCTCTTCATTCGTATGAGCAACAAGCACATATACACCTGGCATGACCACCAACTCATGTTCTTGGCGATCAAAGTCTTCAAGACGTTGCTTTACATCGCTATAAAATTGCTGTGCAGCAGCCAAGTTAGATTGCGCAGTAAAAATAACATCTGCCGTTCGAGCCGCCAGATTTTTACCTCGTTCTGAGCTACCTGCCTGAACCACCACAGGGTGAGACTGTGGGCTTGGGCTAATATTGAGTGGACCTTTTACCTGAAAAATATCACCGTAATGGTTAAGCGTGTGTACCTTATCTGGATTAAAGAAAATACCTGTGGCTTTATCATGAATAGCTGCATCATCATCCCAACTATTCCAAAGTCCTTTTACCACATCGTGAAATTCTTCAGCACGTGAATAGCGCTCTTGATGTTTGACATGTTCCTTTGTATTGAAATTTTTCGCTTCAAGTGCAAAATCGGTAGTGACGAGGTTCCAGCCTGCACGTCCAGCAGAAATCTGGTCTAAAGAAGCAAATTTTCTTGCGAGATGATATGGCTCATTATAGGTGGTTGTGGCTGTTCCAATGAGTCCAATATGACGGGTTTGTGTCGCGATTGCTGAAAGTAATGTAAGGGGTTCAATCTCGCTACCACGAATTTTGCCTGATGTCGCAGTTGCTGGATCAACAGCCAAACTATCAGCAAAAAAGATGGCATCAAATTTACCTTCTTCAGCTATTTTTGCTGCACTTAAGTAGCGCTCATAGGGGCTTAGGTTTAGTTGGCTCGCTGGATGTCTCCAACTGGCCAAATGATGGCCATAACCGTCTAAAAATAAATTAAGGTGAAGCTTTCTTGTAAACGAAGGATTACTCATTTTAATCAGTCCAATGGATGGGTGTACACCTCGAAAAAATGAGGTGCACTAGACATATTTTTTTAGAAATTTTTGCGGAATGAAATACCAAAATAGCGTTCATCATCTCTAGGGACTTGACGAGTAATACGGCTACCATTTGTGCTCAGTAAAGTCGCATATGATTTATCTGTTATATTTCGTACATTCAATGCCAATCGCCAGTCAGAAGCAGTGTCAGCTAAAGCAATGCTCGCATTCAAAAGTCCATATGCACCCTGAATGGTGTTTTGGTTTTGGTCGAGACTGAACTGTACTTTACTTTGCCACGCATATTGGGTTGAAAGTTCAATTTGCTTGTTATTTGCCAAAGTAAAATAGCGGTCTAGCTGAGTATTAAATTTCCAATCTGGAGAAAATGGCAGCGGATTACCATTTACATTTGGGCATGACGTATCGGCAGCTGGACATTTGAAGTCATCAATTCTTGCATGTGTATAGGCACCTGAAAAGTTGAGTGCCCAATTTGGACTAATCTTATATACCGAATCAATTTCAGCACCATAGGTAGAGACACTGCCTGCATTAACTAAGCGGGTTATTGGGAAACCATTTGGGTCGAGAGTTCTAAAATTTGCCTGATAGTTATCATAATCCGTGTTAAATATCGCCACATTGACACGCAGACGGTTATTCAGCCATTGAGATTTGAGCCCAAGTTCGTAAGAGTTAGCCGTTTCAGGATCAATGACAGGTGTATCATTTTGCTGCATATTAAAATAAACGTTATATGCAGGACCTTTATAACCTCTCGAATAGGTAAAATAGCCCAATATATTCGGTGTAAAGTCATATTGAGGTCCAATGCGGCCTGAAACTCCGGTTTCACTGGTCGATCCATCACTGCTAAATGAAGAGCGAATGGCATTTCGGACACCTACACTGCTTGGAACAGTTGAAACTCGGCTGTGATCATAAGACAACTCATCTCGAGTAACACGTAAGCCTGCAATCCATCTCAACCGATTGGTAAAATGAAAGGTACCTTCACCAAATGCAGCATAGTTGGTACTGTCTGTGTTATAGATTGCCTTACCAAAATCTACGGCATAGGCATCAGAGCTATTGTTGTACCAAGTTGACTCACGTTGATAAGTCTCATCGTTTTTGTTCTTTGAAAAATACAGACCCGCGACATAATCAAAAAAACCATGATCGAGCGGTTTTATTCTAATCTCTTGAGAAAATTGCTTACTGTTAACATGGCCTAAGTCGGCAATTCCGGCAAAATTTGGGGTCGGAGCAGCAAGCTGATCACTGTCAGCTATCTGTGTGTTTTTCCATTGGCGGAAGGCCGTAATGGATGATAATTGATGATTGGTTAATGTCCAATCTGCGGTGAGTGCTACCCCCTGATTGGTATCATCAGTCGAGGCTTGAGTATTTTCAACCGTACTTCGATTGGTTGGAGATGCCACAACAGGCGATAATGCTGCTGCATAGTTGGCATCGGTATTTTTAACCACAATGCCTGTCGGGGCACTGCCTTTTTTATGCAGATAATCGGCAGTAAAGCCCAGCACTAAACTATCGGTAGGCGTATATTCAAATTTGGTTCTAAAACCATAATTTTTATAGCCATTTACCTCTTGATGGGTTGTAAGGTTATCTACATTGCCATCAAAATTACCTAATAGCGCTGAGACATTGGCAGTTAATTTTTCAGGAATTAATGTACCAGATGCTCCTAGTTTAATTCGTTGTTCACCATCGTTAGTGGCATAGGCATCAATATAACCAGAGGTTTCACTGGTTGGATTTTTGGTCACAATATTGACTACACCTGCCGATGCGTTTTTACCAAAAAGTGTTCCTTGTGGGCCACGTAGGACTTCAATACGATCCACATCTAACAAATCAAGTGTTGCTTGCCCCGGTCGACTATAAACAACGCCATCTATCACAGTTGAAACTGAAGGCTCAACACCTGGTGAAGTAGTAACAGTTCCAATACCACGAACAAATAAAGAAGTATCCTTATTGGAAGCTCCAGCCCGAAAGTTAACACTAGGTACTTGTGTGACCAATGTTTCAAGTGAGTTTCGCTGTTGCTTATCGAGTTCCTTTCCACTAATGACTGAAACGGCAACTGGTACTTTTTGAAGTGATTCTTCACGACGTGTTGCTGTTACTACAACGGTCTCTAACTGAGCCACATCCTCTGAAGAACGTGTGGTATTTGAGACTGTTTCTGCATGAGCTTGTCCCCAAACTGACAAGATGCTCAGCGAAAGTAGACTTAAATTTAAAATTTTTTGTTTAGTTGCTGACGTGAACGGATCACGCGCGATACTTTTCGAATGTATAGACATTATTTACCCCTTAATTAAGTATGAAAAGACGGTGCTTATTTCACTCATTTCAAATATTTGTACTGCTGAGTTGGTTGCCAGTAAGTCTTTAAATTTGATTGTTCAAGTGCATGATTTACGAATGACGGATTAATCCAACTTTTGGCATCAATATTCTTGCGTATCAACCCTTGTTGCCTAGCCAGAGTGATTTTTTGCTGCAATTGTTGGGTGTAATAGCCATCAAATAACGGCGAATATAAAAATTTCAGATTTACACCATTGAGTTCCTGAGCATATATAGATGCCGGATAACCCGATTGGGTAAAAAAGAGTGCGACTTGTGGTACTCGATTTTGCTCATTTGAGAGCCAATTCAGCCCTTTTACAACCTGAGTCACAACTTGTTGTGTTTCATTAGGATGTTGTCGAATAAACGATTGACGACCTAAAAACACACCTTGAGTAGATCCTGCACCATTTAATTGACGACTACTTATGGGCAAGTTAACGATGTGTTTGTCACGTAAGGCAAAAAATCGAGAAGGTCCCCATGACGCATCAATTTTTTTTGCGGCCAAAGCGGCATTGACGGCGTTAAAGTCTAAATTGACCACTCGTACATCGCTGAGCTTTAAACCTTGGCTATTCAATGCACTCACAAATGACAATTCATCTGCGGTCCCTCTTAACAAACCAACGCGTTTTCCTTTTAATTCAGCAAAATTTTTGATGGAAAGATCAGATCTTACCGCTAAATAATTGGTGATGCCGCGCGCTGTTGGAACAAGCAGTTGGGTATCTAATCCATTGGCTTTCCCAATGATCGGAGGTAAATCCCCTAAAAAAGCGAAATCCAGTTGATTATTGGCCAATGCTTCATTAATGGCTGGCCCAGCACCTTTAAAGAAATACCATTCAACTTTGACATTTTTTTTTGCAAGTTCTTGCTCAAGCAATTTCTTGTTGTAAAGCACATCAACGACTCCACCACCCGCGTGTTTTTGACCCGCAGTCAAATCGGGGGAACCAATTCGGATTGTTGTAAGGCTTTCAGCGTAACTGGCATGTCCACAAGCCAATAAGCTCAGCAAGATCAATTTTTTAAAAATTGATTGTTTCATTGTATTTCTCACATTTTTATTGATAAATCAGAGTTGTATTGCTTAGACGCTTAAGAAATAGATAGCTTAATTTTGTTACTCGCTTTACTATCGATATCAACAGGAACCTAGCATGACAACGTAACGCGTCGCATGACACGCAAGGCGTTACCATAATCATTGACCGCTAAACGCTGAGTGGTAAGGTTGTCCCAAATGGCGACATCTCCGTTCTTCCACGCCCAGCGAATCGTGTTTTCTGGTTTGGTAATACGATTTTGAAAAATTTCAAACAGCTTATTGAAAGCTTTAACTCATTTATTGATTTTTTTACTAATAAATCTGTCATATCATCGTTCTCTTCATCGATGATCACAGTTTAAAAACTATACTTTTAAAATTCTGCAACAAAAATGACAGAGCATTTCTGCATTTCTGCAAAATTATTCATAATTTGTCATAATATCTTTAGCTCATTACGGCTTTTAATTTATTAATGTCTTTGACGGAGATATGATTATATTTAGTTTCTAGAATACCCTCCTCCACAAACCATTGAATTTCCTTTCTAATACTTTGTCTCGAAATTTTAAAAAGTTCAGCTAAATTTTCTTGGGAGAGCTTTAATAAAACTTCGATGCCTTGTTGAGTTTGAGTAGAAAAAAATTCGACTAGATAAATGAGCTGTCGCGCAATTTGTACCTTTAAGGGTTGTGTAGACGTGTGATAGATATCATTGTCTAAAAGCCGTGTCCGCTGGCATACCAATTTTAAAACTTGATATAACATGCGTGGATTATGCTGTAGGGTGTACTTAAAAATGTGCTCAGGAATGCTTGCTATAACAGTTGGTTCATGTGCAATATATTCATGCTCTAAAGCAGATTCAGAGATAAGATAAACAACATTCAATAATGCACCTGTAGGAATAAAACGATGAATAAGATATTTCCCATCGTATGAATTCCAACCTAACTTGAGTACACCACTTAAAATAATGATCACTTCACGACAATGCTGATGCCTTGAATAGAGTACTTGTCCTTGGTAAAGATGTTTTATCTTAATTTCATTAAATAACTTCTGTTTTTCTTCAAGCGAACACGCAGCTATAAATTCACAATCTGAAAACATTTTTTCTGCAATTTTTTTATAGTCAGAGGTAATATTAAAACCTTGATAACGATTAAAATGTGTTTGATCTAATAAATCTAAAAAATGATCATAATTATTCTTTTGTATTCTATTATAAACAAGTGCTGTCATTTTATGTCTCATGATCAAATTGAAGTTCTAAAATAGACCATACAACTTAATCACGAAATTCAAATTTAATATAAATTAAGATTAAACAATTATATAAAAATCAAGATCTCAAATTTGGATCTTGATTTTTAATTTTTGCTATCACCCTTATATTAAGAATGAGGGGATGTAATGACTGAGAGTCTATCAACACCTACCCGTTCTATGCTAGCCAATAACTTAGCAACCGTACCATAAGGAACCGTCTCATCTGCATTCAGGTTCAGAGCCAGTTTAGGATTGGCTACCTTACGCGTTTGAATAGCCTGTTCAAAGTGTTCAAGCGTGACTTTATCTTTATCCAAATAAATTTCCCCTTTTGGATTAACACTAATGACTACAGCCTTAGTCTGATCTGTCACCTGCGTTGGTGCAGCCTTGGGTAAGTTTACCTTAACAGTATTGGTCAGTAAGGGTGCCGTGACGATAAACACAATCAACAGAACCAACATCACGTCCACTAAAGGAGTAATGTTAATCTCGCTGACGACATCATCTTGTTCCGATGTTGAAATTGCCATTATGCATATACCTTTTCTTTATTGTTGGTATGGCTTAACTCGCTGGCTGGAGTGCTTGTGTTTGTTATTTTTGCCTTGACTGTCTTAAGCTGGAAACCTGATTTTTGGTTTAGACTGACAAAATCGGTCGCAAAGTCATCGAGTTCGGCACCGATAGTTTTTACTTTACGCACGAAATAGTTATATGCCAGTACCGCTGGAACAGCCACTGCGATCCCGATGCCTGTTGCAACGAGCGCTTCACCAATCGGCCCTGCAACGACATCCATACTGGCATTACCCGAATGTGCAATGGCCTGTAAAGCATGGATAATTCCAAAGACTGTGCCAAATAATCCAATGAAAGGTGCATTATTACCAATTGATGCGAGCAAGGCAGAGCCTTTTTCTAGCTGGCGGCGTTCAGACAAAATTTGTTTGCGTAAATGGCGCTCGAGTAAATCTTGACGACTCCAACTATGTTGTAAATCTTGATGAGTATCATTGTCTGCATCGGTAAGTGTTTTAAAACCAGTATTTGCAATGCGTGCCACTGGTCCTTGTCCTGCTTCCGATTTTTGAATCGCATCTTGCAGGTTTTTGGCACTCCAGAATTCTTTGGCAAACGCTTTACTGTGTCGGTCAGCTTTTTGAGTTTGAACCAGTTTAATGACAATCAAACCCCACGTCACAACTGAAAAAGCAACCAATAGCCAGATAGTCCCATCGTGGATCAGGGAGTTTATATCACTCATGTTAAAATTCCTTATAGATCAATATTAAGTTAAAAATTATTTCGGGAGCTGATAGTGAATAGGAACATCGACCCAACCTTCGACTGGTATTTTCCCTTTTAAGGCGGGTGAGAATTTCCATTGTTTTACGGTTCTCACTGCCGCACTATCGAGTATTTTTTTGCCACTGCTCTGTTTGACTGTCACGCTATCAGGACTGCCATTTGGCAAGACTTTTACCCTCAAGATGACTGATCCTTCCCAGCCTCGATCGAGAGCTTGTTCAGGATATTCAGGCGCTGGATTACTCAAATAACCCGCATAGCCTTTTGCTTCTGTAACAGGCAAGTTGTCATCAGCAGCTTTCGCAGGTGCTTCAGCGGGTTTTGAAACGGGTTGTTGAACAGGAGCCGCCACCACGTTTTTACTTAAGGGTTCTGCTACAGGTCGCGGTTGCTCTACTGCCTTATGCTGTTCAACAGATTTAGGCTGCTCAAGGTGTTTCTGTACGGGTTTCGGTGTCTCTATTTGCTTTTGTACAGGCTCAGGCTTTGGGCTAACAGGCGGTATCTTTGGCCTTTGCACCACTGGAGGGATTTTAGGTTCAATCACCTTAGGTGGTTCAGGCGGTTTGACAATCTCTATAACCACAGGGTCATGTTTTTTAACATCAAGCTGAGGTGTAGGAAGGTGTTTGGCGATATACCAGATTCCCAAATGTGCGACAGCAACGGCGACAATCACGATTACCAAAGCATTCTTTTTTGGCCCTGCCAGATCATTTCTAGCATCTACTTTTACGTTATGACTAAAAGGATCATTAACTCTCGTTGTATAGACGACCTGATTGGATAATTGCTCAAATAAAAATGCTTTTCTAATCGAGCCTTGACTAAATTCACTCATCAATAACTCCTATTAACCAATTTTTTCTTCGGTCAAAATCCGAAAAATCTGTTCTTTTAGTCGATGCAATTCAAAACTTGAACGATTTCGGGGACGCGGCAAGTTGACGGGAATAATCTGTTCAACACGACCAGGTTTAGGTTTTAAAATCACCACACGATCTGCCAGAGTTACGGCCTCTTCCACATCATGCGTAATAAAAACAGTGGTCATTTTTTGTTGAGATTGAATACGCAGCAATTCATTTTGCATTTGATGCCGTGTTAATGCATCTAATGCACCAAACGGTTCGTCTAACAGAAAAATGCGTGGTTGCACAACAAGACTACGTGCAATGGCTACCCGTTGAGACATTCCACCAGATAGCTGATGTGGGTAAGCCTTTTCAAAGCCATTTAAGCCAATCAATTCAATCGCTTTCTGGACTAAAATATCTTTATCACGTGAAGTTAACGCCTCATTTAATAAACCCAGCTCAATGTTTTGCTCAACGGTAAGCCAAGGAAATAAGCGATGTTCTTGAAAAACTACTGCTCGATCGCCACCAATCCCGCTGACATCTGCACCATCAATTAAAATTCGACCATCAAAATCTTGGTCTAGTCCTGCCAAAAGACGTAACAGCGTAGATTTACCGCAGCCACTGCTACCTACAATCGCAATAAACTCCCCTTCTTTAATTTCTAGATTAAAGTCGTGAATGACTTTGACAGGTTGTTGATTGACGACAAACGACTTATGAACATGGTGAAATGCCACACGTGTTTGAGCATTAATTTGAAAAGACTGGTGATGCTTTTCAGTATTGGTATTAAGGGTAATTGTCATAGTCTGACCTCAATTTTTTCGCCAAGATGTTGCGTAGTTTTCAGTTATTTTTCCCAGCCATGCCAGAATCGCCCCTAAACCTGCGACCAAAACGGTTGCTGCTATCACACGATCCATTTCAAAGTTTTGCTGTGCTGCCATCATGTAGCTACCTATACCAACCCCAGAGCCCATCAAGTATTCAGCGCCAAAAGATGCCATCCATGAATAGAGTAATGCCAATCGAAACCCAGCAAACATTGAAGGTGCAATGCTCGGTAAAATCAAAAGCGTTAAGCGTTGAAGCAATGTCATTCTTAAAGTGCTCGATACCTCAATAAGCTGCATTGGAATGCTCGACATGCCTTTCCAAGTCGCAATAAACATCGGAAAAAATGTCGCTATTGAAATAAAAACAATTTTTGATAAATCTTCGAGCCCAAACCAAGCTGTCAGTAACGGAATCCAGGCAAAAATAGCAATGAGACGTAATGTGTTGAGTGTAGGTGCCAACAGATTCTCAATAGGTTTAAATAGCCCTACCACAATGCCTACTGATGCCCCAATTAACCCGCCAATAATCAAACCCAAAATTGCACGATAAAGGCTGTAATACATGGCAGTAGTGAGTGAAAAATCTTGAATACCGGACCATAGCGCTTCTAATACTTTCCACGGTGCGGGCAAAACTTGACTTGAAATCAAGTTAAATCCACTGCTCATTGCCCAAAGTACCACTAAACTCAAAGGTAAAACCCATGACTTCAAAACATCAGTTTTGCTTTTTTTGTGAAAAGTATGCGCACTTAAAGCGGCATGTGGCCAGAACACAAATTTACGTTCAATTCGATGCAGGATAAAATCTAAAATAACTCCTACAGAAGCAATCACAAAAATCGTGACAAAAACAATATCAAGCTGAAATAGCTGACGACCTGTCACCATCAAATATCCAATGCCTTCCGATGAAGCCAGTAACTCAACAGCAATTAAGCTCGTCCAGCCTGCTGCAACCGCTAGTCTTAAACCCGTAAAAAAATATGGAAGTGTGGCTGGTAGTACAAGTTTTGTGAGCAAGGTTAGCCAATTAAATTGTAAGATTGCTGCCATTTCTTTGAGTTTAGGTTGAATGTCACGTACCCCTGCCTGAGTATGTAAGGCAATCGGCACCATCGTAGCCTTAAAAATGATGAAAATTTTTAAACTATTTTCGATGCCGAGCCAGATCATGAGCAAAGGTAACCAAGCTAGTGTTGGGATAATCACCAGCGCATAAAATGTTGCAGATAGATATTGTTCTGCAATGCGGCTATAACCCATTAAAATACCTATAAATACACCGCCTAATACACCGAACAACAAGCCAAGACCAAAGCGCTCAAGACTGATCGCGAGTTGTGACCATAAATCTTGAGATGCCATTTCAACGAAAGAATTCCACGTGTCTTTTGGAGTAGGTAAAATTTGAGCAGGCATCCATTGTTCATTTGATGCAATCCACCCAAGTGCATACAAACACAAAGGTACAATGCAAAAGATCGCAACCGAGTTGAAATATTCAATCGAAAATAACCAGTACTTTTTTGCATTCTTCCAGACAAGGTCAGATGAATTCTTTTGTAAAATGATGTCTTTCATATCTCGATACATATCCATGCATTCTGTTGGTATAAAATTACGTAGAATGTTTAACTAAAATATATACAGAATCATGTTTTGCTCATTTGATTTTAGAATGAGGCATTTTCATCATCTGTGGTATTAGGCTCTGAATAAGTGTAAGTAGAGATATTTTTTTTAACTGTCTACATATGTACAAAGATCAGACAATATTTTTATTTATAAATCTGAGATAAAGATAAACAGTTTATTTTTTAGTAATAGCGCTTATTAAAATTTAAATATAAATATTTGAATTTTATATAAAAATTACTACTTCTACTGTAAGTTTTCTAGTGAAAATCCAAATCTATTGGTATTAAAAGTGATTTTTATATCCTATTAGAATTAGGGTTTGTTGAGAATTCACTAGAGTTAATCACACTTGCACAGAGAACAATTATTGCAGAAATGATCCTAGACACTATTTGGCGTGCAAGTGCGTAGTTAAACGCACCTGACGTTTTCTACACGGATAAAAGCCTGAAGTACTGACACCAAATTGTTTGCACAGCAAAGAGACTTTAATCTGTTTTATTGAAAAGTCTTTGATTACCGCGTACTTCTCTTGCCTTGATCGGTAAGGAAGTACACATGCACTTTTTTTAATATGGCGTTTGCTTGAACCATCAGGATTAGCCCTACGAATCCATTTATCTAATGTCAAATATCCGACACCAAGTTTTACAGCAATTGATGTAATGGTTCATGTGAATTAGCAAGTGCATAATCGATTGCTTGCTGTTTAAATTCAGGACTTGAGCAGCACTGCTGCGCAAAATAGCCTTCTATGATATCTCCAAGGTTAACATTACGTTATCTTTAGAGGGAATCTGTGTCCACTATTTTGACTAGGATCACTAACCGGTCAGATAAAAAGGTACATCACCTTGAATAGTCGCCCGATGCATAATTCGATGCTCATCGCCATAATCAAACAGCGCTTTATGTTGCGTACAGCGATTATCCCAAATCGCCACATCACCTTCTTGCCACTTCCAACGTAAATGAAACTCTTCACGTGTGCTATGTAAAAATAAAAACGCCAATAATTTAGAACTTTCGATTGCATCTAATTCATTAATTTTAGTGGTAAAGCCTTCACTTACAAAAAGTGTAGGTAAACCCGTTACGGGGTGAGTACGTACCAAGGGATGCACCACAGGTGGATGTCGCTTAAATGTTTGCTCTAATTTTTCACGCTCTTCTGCAGAATGAGCAAAACGTTCAATTGGAAAAGAATGGCGAATATCATGTGTAGTGGTTAATCCACGCAATTTTTTCTGCAAATCTGGTGTTAACGCAGCAAAAGCAGCTTGACCACTTGCCCATAAGGTATCTCCACCTTGGCTAGGCGTTTTTATGGCTTGTAACACACAGCCTAAAGGTGGTGTTTGACTAAAGGTGACATCGGTATGCCATAGTTCATTATCACGTAAGTCTTGTTTCCAACTATCAAGTACTATAATTTCAGGCACATCTTCCACACTTGGATAAATAGGATGAATATGCAAATCACCAAAACTTTTTGCTAAGCTCATTTGAGCTGTGGCGGATAACTGCTGGTTTCGAAAAAAAATGACATGATGTTGCAATAAGGCTTGGTGTATATGATTCAGTTGCAGTGAATCAAGATGGTTTAAATCTAATCCATCAATAACAGCCCCGATACTCGGTTTAATCGGTTTAATATTTAGATACATGTGTAAAACTCTTATTGCTGTTGAGCATACCAAGGAGAAAGTTGCTGCTGTAACCAACGTAAAAATAATTCAAATGCCACTGCTACAATTGCAATAATAATAATGCCTAAAACGACGGTATCTGTAATCAGAAACTGCGCTGCTGATTGCACCATAAATCCAATCCCACGATCTGCTGCGACTAGCTCTGCAGCGACCAAAGTTGACCAACCCACGCCTAAACCAATCCGTATCCCAATTAAAATATGTGGTAATGCGGTTGGAATAATGACTTTACTGAATACTTGAAACTGCGTTGCTCCTAAAGACAATGCAGCGCGTTCGCGATTCAATTGGTGACTCATCACACCATGTGCACTACTAATAATAATTGGTGCTAGGATTGAACAAAAAATAAGTAAAATTTTGGTAGCTTCACCGATGCCAAACCAAATTACAAACAATGGCAAGTAAGCTAGAGGCGGAATAGGACGCAGCAGCTCTACCAATGGGTCAATTAAAGCCCGAACCGTACGATTGATTCCCATCCAAAGCCCGATAGGGACGCCAATTACAATGGCAGCCAATAACGCAATTAGCACACGCCCCATACTAGCAGCCAAATGTTGCCATAAGGTTGCCTTCATAAATCCTTGCTGGCTGACTTCAATAAATTTGTGCCATACCGCTTGCGGCGTCGGTAAAAAAACTGGAGAAATTAATTGTAAATTCGTTACAAAAAACCAAATTAAAAGGAGAGATACTATGCTAAATACACTGAGAGCAATAGGTGTATTTGTAAAAATTTTCTGTTTAATAGCACCATGTATACTTTTACGTACTTGATGCTTTTCCAAACTTGATGTTTGAAGAATACTTTGTTCATTTGTGTACTTCATGCTGCATACCCTTGTTTACTTTCACGTAAGCGTTCAAATAATTGTTCACGTTGTGCAATAAACTCAGGATCGGATTTAATTGCTCGAATTGATTCCCCTGTACGATAGCGCTCAGCAAATCCCATTTTTTTGTTGTCAACAACTCTTCCTGGTCGTGCTTGCATCAAGATCAACTGTTGACTTAATAGTAGAGCCTCTTCAATGTCGTGGGTAATTAAAAAGAATGCTTTGCCTTGATTAATCCATAAATCAAGAATAAGTTGTTGCATGCTTTCACGAGTAAATGCATCTAACGCAGCAAAGGGTTCATCAAGCAAAATAAATGGTGCGTTGCTCAATAAAGCGCGAGCAATTCCAACGCGTTGCTTCATGCCGCCAGAAAGTTGCCAAATATTTGCTTCAGCAACATGGCTTAAACCCATTATTTTTAAAATTTCAGATACTTCATGCTCAATTTGGCTGCTAGGAACAGCTTTTAGTTCCAATGCAAAAGCTACATTTTGTTCTACATTTAACCAAGGTAAAAGTGCATGCTCTTGAAAAACTACCGCGCGTCTTGCATCTGGACCTTTTAATAGTTCTTCATCAAGCAATACTTGACCTGAGTCAACAGATTGAAATCCCGCTAGAATATTTAATAAGGTGGTTTTACCACAGCCCGACTCCCCTAAAATGACGGTTAAGGAACCTGATTCAATTTGAATATTAATATCATCTAACACGGGTGTATTTTGTTTATCAAACGTTAGCTGTAAACTTTTAGCTTCAAGAATCATTATACTTTCCTTAAGGTTGAAGAAAGGCTGTTGTTACATCGTCGGCATAACTCACTTTAACTTGATCAACTTTGCCTTGTGCCTTTAAGAAAGTAGCCGTGTCAAAAATATTTTTTGCAAATTGACTTGCAAGAACCGTCTGTTGTTCTTTTGCGTTTAAATAAGTATTACCTGCTAATGACACAGCAATATTTTGTGCGTCCGAGCCAGTAAGTTCAGAAATTTTACTTAAATTATCTACATTGGTTACGTAAGCTTTAGGGTCTTGGTTGTATACATCTACTTGTTTTAATGTTGTTTGAACAAATGACTTTAAAAATTCAGGATGTTTTTCAGCAAAATCTTTTCGTACAACCCATAAATCATAGGTTGGAGCACCCCATTCACCCACTTGTTTAGAGTCTGTTAACACGTGTCCCGCATTTTTAAGTTTACCAAGTACAGGCTCCCATACATATGCACCATCAATATCTCCACGTTGCCAAGCAGCAGCAATTTCTGGTGGGCGTAAGTTAATAATTTTAACTTGCTGCTCGGCGATACCCCAGTGCTTCAGTGCAGACAGTAAACTGTAATGTGTTGTAGATACAAAAGGAACCGCAATGGTTTTACCAATTAAATCCTGTGGAGATCGTATTTTATCTCGCACCAGCAAAGCCTCAGACTCCCCTAATTGAGACGTGACTAAAAAGGTTTCTATGGGAAGATTGCGACTAGTAGCTGCTGCGAATGGACTTGAACCAATATTACCGATTACGACATCGCCAGAGGCAAGTGCATTTACAACATCAGTTCCTGAGTCGAACTTTTTCCATTGAATATTTGAGTGGCTATTTTTTTCATAATCACCATTTGCTTGTGCAACTTTTCCAGGATCTACACCTGTTTGGTATGCGATAACGACTGGTTTTTCTGTATTTTTTTGCTGTGAGCCTGTATTGCTAAGTTTATTTTGATAAACAATAAAAATCACTAATGCCACAGCTATTAGGATGACAATCAATAAAGGTTTGGTATTTTTTTTGCGCATAGCAATAGGGCATTAGATTCAAAAGATGCATGCAGTTTAAAGGAGTGTTATTTATGCTTAAAAATAAGAAAAATTGGATTGTATATATTAAATATTCATATTTAGGTTGCTAGCATATCTGCTGAATCTGAGTTAAATGGGATTTAGTGCCCGCAATAAATGTATACCGTTTGATGTGCGCTGAATTAGCAGGAGAGGATTGCGATGCGTAGTGATAAAACGGATAGTAGTTTCTCTGCAATGATTTCTCTCTGTGCAAGTGTAATTAACTCTAGGTAATTCTCAACAGACCCTAACAATCAAAATGAATAAATTCGTACAACCACGGAAATACAAGAAACTATGATGTGGAATAAATAACTTCTACCAAAGATAAACATCCTCGGCATAGCGAATAGTAAAATTGGTTTTGGCGATTTAATTTTACTACTTCGCTATTTTTTGAACAGAAATTTTCAACAGACTCTAACCCAGATCTTATTTTGAATATTGATTGGGATCATTAAAAAAGTCGATTTTTCTTCAAATGCAAAAAAAATTCAATACTGGATTGAAAAGAGCATTCTGCTCCCTCTGCCATAAATATTAATTTTACCAAATGGTAAAATTTGTAAATTATGCGGTAATACCCCCATTATTAATCGAATCTATAAGTAGAATATCCTAAGCCTTTATTATTGTTTAAAATTAGGTGGTCTACCATCAACTGACATATGTGGTCGTTCATGATTATAGAAGTATTGCCATGCTGTTGTATAGTTCTGAACGTCTTCAATATCTCGAAATAACTGCTGATTTAAACACTCATAACGTACTGTT
>NZ_VTDU01000028.1:0-24666 GCF_035615615.1 Acinetobacter sp. MD2(2019)
TCCCTGATGCTTTTCAAGTTTGATCCATAGATCTAGAGTGGTTCTTGCGATCTTAAAAATGGTACAAGTTTTAGATTTATTCTGGCATTCTTTGTAGTAGTTCAGAGCTTTGTGGCGAAGATCATTGGAATATGGCTTAGGCATAACAGTAGCTAGTAGGTTTTTTTATAGTGTAGCAAACTTTATATTTTTAGCTATATTTGGATCAAACCAGATTGTGATATTTCCCCGATTAATAAGGGCTTGGTTATACGAGGCCCAATTGGTCGTACGGTAGATTTTTGAGGCAGGTTTCGTCATCTGCAAATTATATGGCTAAAGATGCCTTGAAAAATAGGTTTGTGCAACAAAACCAGTTAAAACTATAAATCATAATTATAAAATTCGGGAATTTTGTAGTCTTCAGGAAGATCTTTAAGATAACCTTCAGTCTGAAATATTTTATCAATATCTTCAGTGATATTTCTAAAATAGCCCTCTAAATTCATAGAAAAACCTACAGTACTAATTAATGCTGCTACAATAGCAAATTCATCTTTTCTTTCTATCGCTTCTGATAAAAACTCCACAGAATGATTAAGTTTGGACAACTGATTAAATAAATCAGCATTAAGGTCTATCGAATAATCAATAGACCATTCATGCTCATTAAAATATCCATCGTCTTTTGCTTTTACTATGCTTTGTAGGGCAGATTTTATCTTATTTATATCCTTCATATTTTTCTCCCTTGAGAACGTGCTTGCTGAGTTTTTTTCTGATTAACTGAACCATCTAAATTTAGTACAGATTTAATTTTACCTTTACCATCAAAAACCTCTAAATGGTTCTTATGCTGACCATCTAAATATACTTGATCACCTTTTCTAAGGTTACTATTAATATTGCTGTTTACCTTATAAACTGTCTGACCCTGAATATTTTTTGATGTCTTTGAAACATTATTGCCTAAAACATCTCCAAAGCCTGCTTGTTTAAAATACTCGCCCATATTAGGAATGATGTCTGCTGAATTAGCAGGAGCCTTTAAATTTCGTGAAAATAGAAGTTACACAAAACTTAGAATAGTCTCCATGTGTCTGATTTTACTTGACCATGGCTTTGTTGCACAAATATAAAAAGGTTAAATTTTTCCTAGGTTTACCAAATTTAAGTGACAACTTGGGTATGAGGTCGGCCTAATTCTGTAAATTTATTTAATACCGCCACACGTGCATGAATTTCATTCACCTGACTTGCAAATTTTCTTGCATGCAATTTATCGCCTAATAATTTGATGCAGTGCATCTTGGTCTCAACCAAACTTCTCCGATGATACCCTGACCATTTTTTCCATATTGTTCTGCCTAAATGCTTTATTGTCTTGAGTAAAGTATTACGTTCAATCGAACTTGCTCGCTTATCCTTCCATGGTTTGGCATTTTTCCGTGGTGGAATAATTGCATGTGCATTTCGATCAGCAATTACCTGACGACATCGTTTGGTGTCATAAGCACCATCGGTATACACTGAATCTATTCGCTCACCTGATGGGATTTGATCTAACAAATTACCAAGCACTTGTGAATCGCCCACGTTATTTGTCGTCAGCTGAACTGCCCGAATTTGCAAGGTCTTAGCATCAATGCCTATATGTAATTTACGCCATTGTCGACGATATTCAGGCTGATGTTTCTTGCGCTTCCATTCACCTTCACCTAAAAACTTCAGCCCAGTGGAATCGACTAATAAATGTAATCCATCCTTACTTGTTTGGTAGCTGATTGCGATATCAATATGTGGTTGGCGACGGGACAGTGTAGAATAATCGGGTGCAGTCCCGTCTAATCCTGATAATTTAATCAAGCTTCGAATAAAACCTGTGACCATGCGTAAGGTGAGTCTGAACAGTGATTTAATCATTAAACAGCATTGTATCGCTGCATCTGAATAGGTAGGACTACGACCTTGTTTACCATTGTTCTCAGCATACCACTGGGTATTTTGATCAAACCAAATCGTGATATTTCCCCGATTAATAAGGGCTTGGTTATACGAGGACCAATTGGTCGTACGGTAGATTTTTGAGGCAGGTTTCGTCATCTGCAAATTATATGGCTAAAGATACCTTTTAAAATAGGTTTGTGCAACAAAGCCAGTGGCGAATAAAAATGGTATGTTCTATCGGTTCGAATTTTTATACAATTTAAATCAAAAATTGATCTTAAAACATCAATAGCCAACTGATTTAGCTCAATAAAATTCAAACATTTTAAATTCAGATAAAAAGTGAATCTGCCTTCTATAAATTATAGTTATATGAACTATAAAATTATGTCATTTAATTCTTTCACTTTTTAGAAAAAAATGCTTGTTGATCCCTCAGATGCTATCTATGATCAAAGGATTATCGCAATAAATTATTTGGAGTGTGACGTGAAACCAGTTCGTCTGGCTATACTTGGTCTTGGTACCGTGGGTGGCGGTGCCCTAAAATTATTACAAGAGAATGCAGCTGAAATTAAACGTCGCACTGGCCGTGAAATCCAAATTACTTACGTTGGTACCCGCCGACCACGCCCCGATTTAGATTTAGCTGGCATTAAACAAAGTGCCGATTTACTGGATATCGTTCGCCAACCCGATGTAGACGTTGTGGTTGAAGTGATGGGTGGCATTCATCCTGCTTATGAAGTCATGCAAGAAGCGATTAAACATGGCAAACAAGTGGTCACTGCAAACAAAGCGTTATTGGCCGAACATGGCAACGAGCTATTCAAACTTGCTGAAGATAACGCGGTACAAATTGCTTATGAAGCCGCGGTTGCCGGCGGTATTCCGATTATTAAAGTCATTCGTGAAGGCTTGGCCGCCAACCGAATTGACTGGTTAGCAGGCATTATTAACGGTACAGGCAACTTCATTTTAACCGAAATGCGGGACAAAGGTCGTGCCTTTGCCGATGTCCTTAAAGAAGCACAAGAACTCGGCTATGCCGAAGCTGACCCAACCTTCGATGTTGAAGGGATTGACGCTGCACACAAACTTACCATTTTAGCCTCTTGCGCCTTTGGTATTCCGCTACAATTTGACAAGGTTTATACCGAAGGCATTAGCAAAGTCACCGCACAAGATGTCAAATATGCAGAAGACCTAGGTTTTCGCATTAAGCATTTAGGCATTGCACGCCGTGCTGCAACAGGCATTGAACTGCGTGTGCATCCTACATTAATTCCGCAAGAAGAACTGATTGCCAATGTCAACGGGGTAAAAAATGCGGTGCTTGTTCAAGCACATGCTGTAGGACCAACCTTGTATTACGGCGCGGGCGCAGGCGCGGGGCCAACTGCATCGGCAGTGGTGGCAGATATTATTGATATCGTACGTGACATTTCATATACCGAAGATGGCGCAGGCACCATTCCTCAATTGGCCTTTGAAGCCTTAACAGACTTGCCTATTTTAAGCCGTGAGCAAATGACAACGGGGTATTACCTACGTGTCAATGCAATTGACGAACCAGGCGTGCTTGCAGATATCACCACCATTTTAAGCCGTGCCGGCATTAGTATTGATGCCATCATGCAACAATCACGCTTAAAAGATTTAATCCCTATTGTGATTTTAACTGACCCAATTATCGAGTCAAAAATGGATGAGGCGTTGGCACAAATTCAAGCTTTGCCGACAATTCATGGCGAAATCGTGCGAATTCGTTTAGAATCGCTCGATAACTAATCAGGTTGAGGGGAATGGGTTCCCCTCTTCATGCTTCATTTTTTCATTGGAACATCATCATGTCGAATGCCAATCGTTATACTGGTCTTGTAGATCGTTATCGTGATCGCCTACCTGTATCTGCAACTACACGTGCAATCTCTTTAGGGGAAGGAAATACCCCGCTCATTAAACTTGAGAATATTCCACGTATTATTGGCAAAAATGTTGAAATTTATGTGAAATATGAAGGCCTTAACCCAACTGGATCATTTAAAGATCGTGGTATGACCATGGCGGTGACTAAAGCGGTTGAGGATGGTTCTAAAGCCATTATTTGTGCCTCTACAGGCAACACGTCTGCAGCAGCGGCAGCCTATGCAGCACGCGCCGGCATTAAAGCATTTGTACTTATCCCAGAAGGCAAAATTGCCATGGGTAAAATGGCTCAAGCCATGATGTACGGTGCAATTACCATGCAAATCCGTGGTAATTTTGATGACGGCATGCGTTTGGTCAAAGAAGTTGCCGACAAAGCCCCTGTAACCATTGTAAACTCGATTAACCCATACCGTTTACAAGGTCAAAAAACCATTGCTTATGAAGTGGTGGATGAACTTGGTCGCGCGCCTGATTACCACTGCCTACCTGTGGGTAATGCAGGTAACATTACTGCACACTGGATGGGCTATACCGAAGCGGTTGCCAACCAACCGGCCGATCAATTCGAACAAGTGGTTTACGATGCGGCAACAGACCAATTCACTGGGCCAAAACCTGCAGGTTTACCGGTTATGGTCGGTTATCAAGCTTCTGGTGCAGCGCCTTTCTTACGTGGTGCGCCAATTCAAAATCCGGAAACTGTGGCCACAGCCATTCGTATTGGTAACCCACAAAGCTGGAACCATGCCAAAGCTGTGGTACGTGACTCTCAAGGTTGGTTTGATGAATTAACCGATGCCGAAATTTTAGATGCACAGCGTATGCTGTCGATGTATGAAGGGGTGTTTGTTGAGCCTGCTTCAGCGGCATCGATTGGCGGTGCGATTCGTGACATTAAAGCAGGTAAAATTGCCGAAGGTTCAGTAATTGTGTGTACTGTCACTGGTAACGGCTTAAAAGACCCAGACACTGCAATTAAACAATGTGCAGATGCCGTGATGCTGTCGATTGATGCAACGATGGATCAAGTTCGCGATTCTATCTTGTCGAATATGTAAAAATCATTCAAAAATAAATAAAAAGCTGCCCCATAGGCAGCTTTTTATTTGCGCCAAACACGACTACGCCATCAATTTTTCTAAAAACAATTCTAAAATTAAATTGGGATGCCGACCTTTACGGGTCACCACAGAAATTTGCGACTGAAACAACAATTGTTCAGGCAAAATGGCTTGCATTAAGCCTTGATCGACCCATTGTTTGGCATAATGATCGGGTAAAAACCCCACAAACCGTCCCGATAAAATTAAAAATGCAATGCCTTCGCGGTCAGTTGCAGTTGCGCTTTTCTTTAAACTTTTTTGTAAGCGCATCGCTTCGTTATTCATTCGATAATTTGGAACAACCGCATCAAAATTTTTTAAATCGGTCACGCTCACATTTAAATTAAATAGCGGATGTTGCTGACTACAATATAAAAAACAGGTTTCATCATACAATGGAAAATAATCTAACCCTGAAAGCGGCTGCATCATCGGCAAAGCACCAACATGTAAGCGCCCTTCTAAAATACCCCGTTCAATTTCACTGGGGGTGCTCATGCTTAAATGAATCTGCACCTCGCGACTGGCATCGGACAGTGCCGACAAAGCAGCAGTAATTTTCATTTGTGGCTGCGTCACCAAATTATTAATAATGCCAATATTGAGCTCACCTTTTAAGTGCTGATGGACTTGATTGACGCTCTGACGAAAATCTTCCAAAGAGGTAAATAAAATTTCGCTGTAACGTAAAATTTCACGTCCTTCTTCGGTTAAGGCAAAGCCTGAACGCCCGCGCTGGCACAATCGCACACCTAAGCGTTTTTCTAAATCACTCATATGCAAACTAATGGCTGAACGGGTAATACCCAAGACACTTTCTGCTGCGGCAAAGCTGCCACATGCCGCCACCGTTTTAAATACGCGCAATAATTTCAGGTCAAAATCGGTAATTTGGCCAATGGCTTTTATTTTCATTTTAGGTGAGTTTTTTAATAAGCAAAGTTTAGTTGATTTAAATTTATCTTATCTAAGCCAACATTGTAAGCTCAAAGTATCACCTATTGCAGGATGCACTCATGTTTAGCACCCAAGATCACGATGCAACTTATTCTCAAGCCCACTGGATGCCGTATAGCGCAAACCGAAGCTTTGCCAAAGATCCTCGTTTTGTCGTGGCAGCCAAAGATCATTACTTAACAGACGATCACGGTCGCCAAATCTATGATTCTTTATCTGGGCTTTGGACATGCGGTGCCGGACATACGCGCATTGAAATTCAACAAGCTGTCGCAAAACAATTAAGCACGCTCGATTATTCACCGGGATTCCAATTTGGG
The DNA here is from genome assembly GCF_035615615.1 of Acinetobacter sp. MD2(2019). Classification (NCBI taxonomy): domain Bacteria; kingdom Pseudomonadati; phylum Pseudomonadota; class Gammaproteobacteria; order Moraxellales; family Moraxellaceae; genus Acinetobacter; species Acinetobacter sp. MD2(2019). The sequence continues at coordinate 6,239 of NZ_VTDU01000028.1, forward strand.
CATCCATTGTCGTTTAAATTGGCCGATAAAATTGCCGCGTTAATGCCAGATTCGCTCAACCATGTATTTTTTACTGGTTCAGGTTCTGAATGTGCCGATACAGCCGTGAAAATTGCCAAAGCTTACTGGCGAGTCAAAGGACAACCAAGCAAAACCAAATTTATTGGCCGTGTTAAAGGCTATCACGGCGTGAACCTTGCAGGTACAAGTTTAGGTGGTATTGGCGGCAATCGTAAAATGTTCGGGCAATTTATGGATGTCGATCATTTATCGCACACCTTACAGCCCAACCAACAATTTACCCAAGGCATGTCGAACAGCAATGGTGTCGAATTGGCCAATGAAATGTTAAAGCTGATTGAACTGCACGATGCCTCGAATATCGCCGCGCTAATTGTCGAGCCTGTTTCCGGTTCGGGCGGCTGTATTGTTCCCCCAACAGGCTATTTACAACGCTTACGTGAAATTTGCGATCAGCATAATATCTTACTGATTTTTGATGAAGTGATTACTGGCTTTGGCCGTATGGGTAAATGGACGGGTGCAGAATATTTTGGTGTCACGCCCGACATTTTGAACTTTGCCAAACAAATTACCAATGGTGCTATTCCTTTGGGTGGCGTGGTCACCTCAAGTGAAATCTACCATACCTTCATGCAGCAAAATTTACCTGAACATGCGGTTGAACTGGCACATGGTTACACGTATTCGGCGCATCCGGTCGCTTGTGCTGCGGCACTGGCAACGCTCGATTTACTTGAAAAAGATCAGTTAATCGACAGCGCTGCTGCACTTGCCCCTGAATTTGAAAAACTCATCCATTCTTTAAAAGGAACACCACATATTGTCGATATCCGCAATTGTGGATTGATTGGTTCAATTCAATTAGATGCTCGAGATGGCGATCCAACCATTCGTCCTTTTGAAGTCGGCACTGCGTTATGGAAAGCTGGATTCTATGTACGCTTTGGTGCAGACACATTACAATTTGGTCCAATGTTTAATGCCAAAGCCCAAGACTTAGAACGTTTATTTAACGCTGTTGGCGATGAGCTACATAAAATTAAATAAATGAATCAACGCATTGCAGCACATAAATCGCTGCAATGCTTTATTATTGCTGCATACTCCGATCTGGTGCTTGCACGCCAACAATAGTGGGCATCACCTGTTTCATCAGTGCCAAAAATTTTCTTAACCGCGCCGGATAATACTGCGCCCACGGATAAATTAAATAAATTGGAATCGGTGGTGCTGCCCATTCCGGTAAAATTTGTACCAATTCACCCCGGTTTAATTCTTCTTTGACCACCCAAGTCGAAACCATTGCTACACCCAGCCCCATCAGCACACTATTTTTGGTCACATATAAATTATCGGTGCTTAAGCGCGGTTGAATCTCGATGCACTCGGTTTGCTGGGTTGTGACATGCTGCAAGCAAATCTTATCATCATAAAACAAACTTAAAGCCACCCACGGCAAACGGGTTAAATCTGTTATTTTTTCAATATTTGGATATTTCGCCAATAACGCAGGATGTGCCACTAAAATACGTGGGACTTCGGCTAAAGAAATAGCCACCGTATTGGGATTCGGCTCGAACCCTAAATGAATCGCGCAATCGATATCTTCAGCTAAAAAATCTGGCAATACATCGCGTAATTTCCATTCAATATTTAATTGTGGCGCCTCTGCCAAAAATTGAATTAACGGTTCTAACAATTGTTGTTGCCCAAAAGCATGTGGTACACGCACCCGCAATGTGCCAATAGGTTCATCAGATGCCTGTTTTAACTCTTCTTCTAAACTTAGCCAACGACTGGTGAGTTGCTTGGCATGCTGATAACAGCGCTCGCCATCATCGGTCAGTTTCATGGCGTGTGTACTTCGCATCAGTAATTTCACGCCCAATACTTTTTCTAGGGTGCTTAACCGCCGACTAACACTGGCTTGTGAGAGATTAAGCTGCCTTGCTGCGGCAGATAACGAGCCACTTTCGATAATTCGGATAAAGGTATGCATCAGTTCAATGCGATCTATACGCTCTGCGTATTTCATATGCGCTCTTGTTATGCGTTTAACGTATAAACATTTTAGCATGTAGCTGACTACCAGCCGATTTATATTTGCCTAAAATAAGCAGATCACTCCGTCTTATTTGACGCTTTTCATTGAGCATTCACATGACTACTGTTCCAACGGCATCTCCATCTAAGTTGCTGGTTTTTATTTTGGCCCTCGGTGCTGGCATTGCTGTGGCGTGTTTATATTATGCACAGCCTATTTTACCGTTGCTGCAAAGTGACTTAACCCTTTCGGCACATACCATTGGCTTAGTGCCGACCCTAACGCAAATCGGCTATGCGGTAGGCATTTTCTTTCTCATTCCTTTGGGCGATCGTTACAACCGAAGACATCTTATTTTGCTTAAAAGTCTATTGTTATGCTTAACCTTGGTTTGGTTTAGTCTGAGCAATAGCGCGTATAGCCTGTTATTTTTAAGCCTGATGATCGGCATTTTAGCCACCATGGCACAAGATATTGTACCGTCTGCGGCAATTTTAGCCCCCACAGGACAACAAGGTAAATTTGTCGGCACTGTAATGACCGGTCTACTTTTAGGGATTTTACTGTCACGTACGGCAAGCGGTTTAATTAGCGCAGCTTTGGGTTGGCGCGCGATGTATCAAATTGCCGCGCTGAGTGTTGCCTTGGTTGCCATTGGCTTATGGCGGGTCTTGCCGCAATTTAAAACCCATGTCGATTTAAGTTATGCGGCTTTATTGGGCTCGATGCTTAAACTCTGGAAAAAATATCCAGCACTCAGACATGCCGCTTTAGCACAAGGGCTTCTTTCGGTGGCATTTAGTGCATTTTGGTCGACACTGGCGTTAATGGTGGCTCAACAATATCACTACGGCAGTGTGGTTGCAGGTGCCTTTGGACTGGCCGGTGCTGCAGGTGCTTTAGCTGCCCCGCTTGCAGGCATACTTTCCGACCGCCGTGGCTCGCATTACGTCACAAAAATCGGGGCAGCGTTGGTACTCATGTCCTTCTTGTTCATGTTCAGTCTGCCGTTAGTGCATAGTATTGTTATGCAATTAATGATTATTGCACTTGCCGCGGTGGGCTTCGATTTAGGCTTACAAGCCAGTTTGGTGTCGCACCAAACCTTGGTGTATGGTTTAGATCCTGCTGCGCGTGGTCGACTTAATGGCATTTTATTTACTGGGGTTTTTTTAGGCATGGCCTTGGGCTCATACCTCGGGAATTTAATGTTTACCCATGGCGGATGGCTGAACGTGGTGGCACTGGCCTGTATCAGTGCATTACTGAGTTTAATGATTCGTTTATATGAAGGTCGACGTTTAGCAAAATTGGCTTAAATGTTTCGCTGTTTTGTTGCAATTCACGAGCAATCTTTTTCAAACAATGTTCATCTTTAACGTCAAAGATGAACATGTTCCACGTGGAGCATTTTTGTACGATGCAGGCTTGTAGCATTCTGCGCAGGCTATGATTTTAAACATCGCTAAAAGCTATTTTCACGTCATCCCAACACTGCCGATGCAACTTTTTTATGCACATCGGCATGTGGTTTAGCCAGTTGAGTTTGAGTCTTCGTCAATTCAGCACGCTGACTTTGGGCAGATCTTGCAGTTAAAAAAGGAACCGCGCGCGTCACAGCCAAAGTAATCCGCTGGCGTAATAATTCACTATGAATGCTATAGGCTGGGCTAAAATCGGCATCGGTGGCGTAAACGCCAATCGGTAAAGTGTGTGCCTGAAAAAAACTAAATAGTGGTCGTAACTGGTGTTCTAACACCAATGCGTGGCGTTCGCTACCGCCCGATGCGGCCAACAAAACCGGTACATCCACCAGTGCTGTTTGCTCGACAAAGTCAAAAAAATGCTTAAATAGCCCCGTAAACGATGCACGGTACACCGGTGTTCCTACAATTAAAACATCCGCACTTTCAACCGTAGCCAAATCATCCTGCACACGTTGTGGTAACTGATTTCGATAGATTGCACCGCCCAACAACGGCGCAATCTCACTAAATTTAATCCAATGCACTTGAATGTTGATTGCCTTGCTGAGTTCATCCACAATGGCCTGTAATAGGGTTTGAGTTTTCGAGGGATGATTTAATCCACCTGAAACAGCAACAACTTGAAGTGGCTTGGTCGGGTTTAAAAATGCAGGGATCATCCGTGGACCTAAATACGCTGTAATAGAAATGAATGGCTATTTATTCATAGTTCAGAGGCAAGGTAAAATAAGAAAAATAGACAAAATTATCATTTTTAAAGATATCTTTAATGCTTAAATGTCAGGCAAAAAATAACCCCGAACAGGTCGGGGTTATTGCACACGCTGAATTAAAATGGAACGCGCTTATATTGACGATACGCAGGTTTCCAGAAGTTCTTCTCAATATTTTCAAGTAGCACGTCATCACTGACAATCGGAGCAACGCCGGCTTCCATGGCAGCTTTTGCCACTTTAAAAGCAATTAGGCGAGATACCTTTTGAATTTCATTCACATCGGGCAATAAGTCTGCTTCTGGGTCTAATAACATTGGTGAGCAATCGGCCAAGGCATTGCTCGATGCCATCAGCATGCTATCCGTCACACGTTTTGCCGACACCGCCAAAATTCCCAAGCCAATGCCCGGGAAAATATATGAGTTATTGCACTGCGAAATATTGTACAACTTGCCTTGATAATTCACTGGTGCAAACGGGCTACCTGTCGCAATTAAGGCTTTGCCATCTGTCCACTGAATAATATCCGACGGAACAGCTTCAACGCGTGAGGTTGGATTCGACAATGGCAAGACAATTGGACGCTCACAGTTTTGTGCCAATGCTTTAATCACTTCTTCTGTAAATAATCCCGGCTGACCAGACACGCCAATCAACACCGTAGGTTTGGCATTTTTAACCACGTCCAATAACGAAATCATTTCTTCGGCATTGGCCCAGTTGGCAACTGCTGTAGGTTTTTGCGCCAATTTACGTTGAAAATCTAATAAATTCGGCTGATTTTCAGTAATTAAACCAAAACGATCGACCATAAACACGCGTTCGCGCGCTTGTTCATCGCTTAGGCCTTCGGCTACCATTTGCGCAACAATTTGTTCGGCAATACCACAACCGGCCGAGCCTGCGCCCAAGAAAGTAATGGTTTGGTCTTTTAATTGCTTGCCCGCGGCACGGCTTGCGGCAATTAAGCTACCCACTGAAACAGCGGCGGTGCCTTGAATATCATCGTTGAAACAGCAAATTTTATCGCGATATTTTTCCAATAATGGCATGGCATTTTTTTGTGCAAAATCTTCAAATTGAATTAATGCATTTGGCCAACGGCGATGAATCGCTTTAATCACATCATCAACAAAATTGTAGTATTCATCGCCACCAATACGCGGCTGGCGCCATCCCATATAAATTGGGTCTTGTAATAATTGCGCATTGTTGGTGCCAACATCAATAGTAATTGGCAACGTGTAGGCCGGACTAATGCCGCCACACGCGGTATACAGCGATAATTTACCAATCGGAATGCCCATGCCACCAATGCCTTGGTCGCCTAAACCTAAAATACGTTCGCCATCGGTAATCACAATGACTTTGACATTTTTCTTATTCACGTTTTGTAAAATATCGTCGATATGCTCGCGATCTGGATAAGAAATAAATACCCCACGATGGCGACGATAAATATCAGAAAACTGCTGGCACGCCTCACCCACCGTTGGCGTATAAATAATAGGCATCATTTCGGCTAAATGATCTTCAAGTACACGGAAAAACAAAGTTTCGTTGGTGTCTTGAATATTACGTAAATAGATGTGCTTGTTAATTGCATCATTAAATGCCGCATATTGCTGATAAGCGCGCTGGCTTTGCTCGTCAATCGTTTCCACGACGTGTGGAATTAAACCATGCAAATTAAAACGCGTCCGTTCTTCTTCGCTAAATGCTGAACCTTTATTTAACAAAGGGAGTTCTAATAAAGTATTGCCTGCATAAGGAATATAAAGGGGATACTTGGCTTGCGTCATTGCATTTATGTCCTGTCTGTTGTGCAAGAAAAGTCTGTGCTTCCCTTGCCTTTAATTTACCTTGCTAAGCTTAATTGTTTTTTCGACTAAATGGGTATTTCTTATATTTATAGTAGCAATAGCAACATTTTTAAGATTAATTTAACCCGCACTTTCACAGCACCATTGCAGTTAAAGTGCGGTTATTGAGGTTCAATTTAAGCTTTCTTTTTCGAAAAGCGTGCGAATTTACGATTAAAGTTCGCAACACGCCCTTCGTTGCTGGCTTGACGAATTTCGCCAGTATAAAACGGATGCGATGCACTAGAAATATCTAGCACCATATAAGGATAAACCTGCCCTTGGTATTCTTTGGTTTGCTGTGGTTTTAAGGTTGACCCAATTAAAAAATACGCATCGGCATTGGTGTCGTGAAACAAAACAGTTTGATAGTCTGGATGAATGTTGGCTCTCATTTTAAATCCAATTTAAATGTTATAACATAACAATATTATCCCATTTCGAGGTGCTGTGCAAATCATGAACTGGACCTGATGATTTAATTTTAGGAAAAAAATATCTTCAGATGGCGCACAGGCGCTTAAATCTGTGGTTTTGGTGCAATCGGAACATGTTAAAACACAAATGCCTTTTCCTAAACCGCACAAAATTTGCTATATTTACACTCTTTTTTGTGACAAGTTTTCTATCGATATGAATACGGCAATACAAGCAGCGCTCGAACATGCAATCCAATCGCTTCAACAGCAAGGTGTACTTCCACAAGACTGGAACAACAACAGTACATTAACGCGAACCAAAGACCGAAGCCACGGCGATTTTGCATCGAATGTTGCGATGATTGCCGCCAAACCTGCGGGCTTAAAACCACGCGATCTGGCCGAAAAAATTCTAGAAAACTTACCCGAAGTGATTGATATCACCAAAGCTGAAATTGCAGGCCCAGGTTTTATTAACTTCTTTTTAAATGCCGATCAACGTTTTGCTATTTTAGATCAAATTCAAGCGCAACAGGCGCAGTTCGGTCGCACTCAAAGCAACGCTGGGCAAAAAGTCCAAGTCGAATTTGTCTCGGCAAACCCAACATCAAGCTTGCATGTGGGACATGGCCGTGGTGCAGCTTATGGCATGACCGTTGCTAACTTACTTGAAGCCACAGGCGCACAAGTTGACCGTGAATATTATGTCAACGATGCGGGTCGTCAAATGGATATTTTGGCCACCTCAACGTATTTGCGTTACCTTGAATTATTAGGTCAAGCGTTGGTGTTTCCTAAAAATGCCTATCAGGGCGATTACGTCAAAGAAATCGCGCAAAGCATTATCGACCAAGACCAAAACAAGCATGTTCGCGATGTAGCCGCGGTGTATGCCAATGTGCCAGAAGACGTACAATTTGCCGATGAACTCGATGCCGATGGCAACAAAGTCATCATTTCAGGCGATAAAGAAAAACACATTGATGGTTTAATTGCCAATTCACAAAACTTGCTCGGTCATGGCTACCGCGTGTTCCATCAAGCTGCACTAAAAGCCATTTTAGCCGATATTAAAGATGACTTAGGCGAGTTTGGCGTTACTTTTAATCAATGGTTTAGCGAAGCCAGCCTAACCGAAAAAATTGATGAAGCCCTTGAAACTTTAGATCAACGTGGCTTTTTGTATGAACAAGAAGGCAATATTTGGTTTAAATCGACTGCTTTTGGCGATGAAAAAGACCGTGTGGTTAAACGTCGTAATGGACAAACCACCTATTTTGCGTCCGATATTGCGTATCACCTCAACAAATTACAACGTGGATATACCCATATTGTCGATATTTGGGGTTCAGATCACCACGGTTATATTGCACGTGTCAAAGCGGCAATTGATGCGCTTGGTTATGACTCATCGAAACTAACCGTATTGTTGGTTCAGTTCGTGAGTTTATGGCGTGGCGGTGAAATGGTACAAATGTCCTCTCGTTCTGGACAATTTGTGACCTTGCGCGATTTACGTAAAGAAGTCGGTAACGATGCTGCGCGTTTTTATTATGTTATGCGTAAAAGCGAACAACACATCGACTTTGACTTAGACCTTGCTGTGTCACAAAGTAAAGACAATGCGGTGTATTACATTCAATATGCACATGCACGTATTTGCCGTATGCTGGAAAAAGCCAAAGAAACAGGTGTTGCCTTTAATCGCATTAATGCACGTCAATTTGCCAGTGAGTTAAGCTTAGAGGCGGAAGCGGAAATTTTAGCCAAGCTTGCAGCGTATCCAGAAATTGTGAATCGTGCAGCGAATGCGTATGAGCCGCATCAAATTGGCAATTACTTAAAAGAATTGGCAGCACTGTTCCATGGTTGGTATAACGAGCATAAAGTCTTAGGTGAAAATCAAAACCTCACCCAAGCGCGTTTATTGCTTTCGGTGAATGTAAAACAAGTATTACATAACGGTTTAGAGTTATTGGGTGTTTCTGCACCTGAAACGATGTAAGGATTTTCTTTAAAAAACAGTTTTTTTAAGGTGATTTGAAGCATCACAATATAAAATGATTCAAAACAAGTAGTGTTTGAGCCACAAAAGCTGAATTTATTCACTTTTTGTGGCTTGAACTGGCCTGAATTCACTGTTAATTAAGAGGAATTTCCTGTGTTTGGAAAAACGCAACGTGGTGTTTCAGAACGCCCTAAGCAACAAAAGCAACCATGGGTTCCAAAATGGATGCTCACGTTATTGGCAATTCTTCTCATTTTAACAGGCGCAATGGCATTTGTTTTGTGGAAACCGTGGGCGCCCGTTCAGCCACGTACCGAAATTACAGCAGGACAAGACCAAGAAGAAACCAATAAAGATTATCGCTTTTATGACCAGTTGCCCAAACAACAAGTCACCCCAATTCCTGAACAAGCCGTGCCAGACAATCAAGCAAAAAACACCGCGGTGATTGTAGAAGCACCAACACAAGCGACCGAAGCATCAAACAGTGCTTCCGATGCCGCAACAACACCAAGCATCAACTATATTTTACAAATTAAAAGCTTTACCGACCCCGACAGTGCCGATGCCAAACGCGCTGAAATTATTATGAATAAACTCCCTGCCGATGTGATTACTGCCCAAGAAGGCGGAAAAACATGGTATCGGGTGATTTCTGGGCCGTTTAGCACTCAAAGTGCAGCCATTGCTGCACAGCAAACCTTACAAAACAGTGGCATAGATTCCATTGTGGTTAAACGCTAAATACTCAAGGCGATTCTGCAAAGGATCGCCTTTTTCAAACTCAGTCATTTAATCAGACAGTAACTCAACTTTGGACATAGTGGCTGCTTTGTTTTTCATCCGTGACCACGGCACAAAGAAAATCAGATTGCCCAATAAAATTAGAAAAATGCCTAAAAATGCATTTGGCGTCCAAACATAGCCTTCCCAAAATGTGGAAATCGTGAGCGCAATTAAGGGAAACAATAACGTGCTATACGCCGCTTGCCCTGCCCCAATGCGCCCAACCAAAATAAAATACGCCGAAAAACCCACTACCGAACCCAATATGGCCAAATACAAAACGGCTGTCACAAATTTAATATCGAATGTGCCCAAAAATGGATGGCCTTGTATCAGCGCAAGTATAGCCATAAAGGCTGCGCCATAACTCATGGCATAGGCATTGCTGCTAAACACATCTAAACCTTTGCGTTGGTGACGGGTGCTGATCATATTTCCAAAAGAAAAGCCCAATGTCCCCAAAATACACAGTCCAATGCCAAAAAACGTATTGCGCTGAAAACTCGTAAGCTGAATGTCGTGCCAAAATAAAGCCAACATGCCTAAAAATCCCAATATGGCCGCTGGATAAAATCGCTTCGGCACAGGAGTCGCAAAGAAAATTCGGCTATTAATGGCATTAAATAAAACCGCCAGTGAAAAAATAACTGATTCTAAACCACTGTTTAAATAAGCCACAGCCGTATAAAAACATAGAAAATTTAAGCCAAATACGCACATGCCTTGCAGGCCACAAAACAGATGATCTTGCAGATTAAAGCGACTTTTCTGCTGCCGAAAAAATAAAATCATCCATAAAATGCCCGCAGAAATAACAAAGCGCCAAAAAATTGACACTTCAGCACTCACAACACCTTGTTGGGCAGTAATAGCAATCCATGTTGTCCCCCAAATCAGCACAACAGAAATATATAATAAGGCGTTAAGCATGGCAGTTTTTGCTCTATCATTTAGTTCAGCGCCATTGTTGCAAAGTTGCATCGGACTAACTTGCATAATCTTGCGGTTTTTATTCGGCATAATAAAAATAGCGCCTAAAACCCGTTACACTGCTTATTATCAAACTTATAGCTTTCTTATTTGCAAATTATGCACTATCAGATTTTGCAACAATTACAGCAGCATAAAACCCAACTGCTGAATCATAGCGAATTGGGACAAGGCATGCAGTTGGCTGCGTGGTCGAATCAGCACGATTTAGTGCAGGTGTGCAGTGACCATCATACCTTAAGCCTGTACGTTCAAGGCGGTTACGAAAGCTATCAAAAAACTGCGTCAGGTTGGCGAAATGGCGGCGGGCCAGATCACTTTTGTTTAATGCCTCAAGCGCAAGCCTCTACGTGGGATATTCGCGGTGAGTTGTCCTTTGTGCATTTATATTATACCGACCAACATTTAAAACAGATTGCCAGCCGCACGTGGGATAAAGAACCTAATCTTATTCAATTGGATGAAAAAGTCTTTGCCAAAGACCCGTACATTACCCTGCTTTATCGACAATTTTTAATGCGTTATGCGTGGCAAGAAAATCAGTACGCGCTCATCCTTAGCAGTACCGCTATTCAGCTGCTTATGCATCTGCTCAAAAATTATAGTACGCTGGATTGGGCCTTACCGCAGGTCACTGGCGGGCTGTCGCCCTACACGTTGCGTCATGTCAAAGAATGGATTGAACAGCATTTACAGCAACCGCTGACCATTGCCGACTTAGCCGAACAAGCGCATTTAAGCGAGTACCATTTTGCGCATATGTTTCGTCACTCAACCCACATGACACCACATCAATATGTTATGCAACGCCGGCTAGATCGGGCCTTTGTGTATTTAGGCAGCCATTTACACTTTAATTTAACCCAAATAGCCAGCTTATGCGGCTTTAGTTCGGCCAGTCATTTTAGTCGTTGCTTTAAACAATACTACGGCTATGTGCCCTCTTTGCTACGCGCACCCCCTACATCTGCGTTTTTCGGGTAAACTCTCTGTTGATGTTTTTTATCCCGATGATTGTGCATGAGCCAAGACAATAAGACCACCTATCAACCGTTACAGCCCCAATATCGTTTACTGGTGCTGCTGGTTTCAATTGGCTTTTTCATGCAGGCACTCGATACCACCATTGTGAATACTGCCCTACCTGCCATGGCGCACAGCCTCCAGCAAAATCCGCTGAAAATGCATGGTGTGATTGTCGCCTATGTATTATCGGTGGCCAGTTTTATTCCGCTGAGTGGTTGGTTAGCAGACCGTTTTGGCTTACGTCATGTGTATTTATTTGCCATTTGTTTGTTTAGTCTGGCGTCTCTTGGCTGCGGCATGGCCACCTCTTTTGGCACACTCATTTTTTTTCGTATTTTACAAGGTATTGGTGGCGCGTTATTGCTGCCTGTCGGACGACTGTCGTTACTTAAAATTATTCCCCGCCCTCAATTTCTTGCCGCCATGAGTTTAATGAGTCTGGCCGGATTAATTGGCCCGCTGATTGGCCCGACACTCGGCGGCTGGCTGGTTGAACAATATAGTTGGCACTGGATTTTTCTTATTAACTTACCCATGGGATTGTTAGGCATTGTGGTGACACTCAAAGCCCTACCCAATATTAAAACCACCGTTCAGCCGTTCGACAGCTTCGGTTTTTTACTCTTAATCCTTGCAATGGTCGGCTTAACCCTTGGCATTGATAGTTTTTCAGAACAGCAGTCGCATTTTTTAACAGCCTTACTGATTGGCATGGGCATGATTGGCTGTTTTGGTTATGCCGCCTATGCTCATTTTTCTAAAAAAGCGTTATTCCGAAGTGACTTATTTAGAAATGCGGGTTTTCGTATTGGCATTTTAGGCAATTTCTTTGCGCGGTTTTCCGGTAATTCTATCCCGTTTTTATTACCGCTCATGTTGCAAGTGGCTTTCCTATTTGAACCTCTGACCACAGGTTTAATGCTCATTCCGCTGGTTCTCGGTTCTTTGGCATCTAAACCAATTGTACGGCCTTTAATTCAACAATTGGGCTACCGCCGTGTACTCGTATTTAATACAGCATTTTCAGGACTATGCACTATGGCATTTGCCCTTCACGATGCCAATATGCCTGAATGGATTCGTGCCAGTCATTTTTTCATTTGTGGAATTTTCAACTCGACCCAATTCGTTTCAATGAATACCTTCACCTTAAAAGATTTACCCAAGCAATATGCCAGCAGTGGCAATAGTTTTTTATCAATGATTATGATGCTGTCGATGAGTATCGCCATTGCCATTGCAGGTGCATTAATTAATATATACTCTCTTCCTACACTGCATTTAGATACCGTTCGAGTCTTTCATTGGACATTTATTAGCTTAGGTTTCTTTAATATTTTCACCTTAATCATTTTTTTAAAAATTCCCAAAGGGCAATAAGTTAAAAATGCAGGCTACAATTTTAAATGGGTTCACGTGCCCACTTGTTTTAAACTGATGCTATTCGTTTGTTTTGCCTGCATGCTATGAAAAAATTGTCCATCTGCGCTTGGTCTCTATTACCGATGCTTTCAACAAGTATTGGCCTTGCAGCAATTGGCATTGTTTTTTTTATCTTGATGCAAAACCCCCCTGCTGCCGCACAAGATTACCCCGTTCAGGGTTTTGATGTATCACATCATCAAGGGAAAATTGACTGGACACAAATTTCGCCCAAACAATATCATTTTGTGTATATCAAAGCGACCGAAGGCGGCGATTATCAAGACCCCAGCTTCCAAGAAAATTGGTTGCACGCCCGTCAACAAGGCTTAAATGTCGGTGCATATCATTACTACCGCTTATGCCGAGATGCACAAATTCAAGCGCAAAATTTTATTGCCACCGTACCGAAAAAATGGAATGCGTTGGCACCGGTCATCGACCTCGAATATGACGCGCAGTGTTTATCCCAAGCCACACAAGAACAATTAATTCAACAAATCAAACTCATGCAAAGCTTGCTCCGCAAGCATTATGGCAAAGCACCCATTTTTTACGTATCAAAAACTTTTTATCATGTTGTATTGATGGGACATTTTGACAAAACCCAATTGTGGATTCGCGATTACGATGAAGCCTATCCAACCTTGAAAGACCAACGCGGTTGGTTTTTTTGGCAATACAGCAAGCAAGGTAAAATTGCCGGCATTGAACAGGCGGTAGATTTAGATGTTTATGCCGGTTCGCTCGAACAATGGCAAAGCTATCTCGCTTATCTTGGCATTCAGCGTAAATAGGTCTACACATGCGTAAAATTATTCATATTGATATGGATGCGTTTTATGCATCAGTTGAACTGCGCGAACGTCCCGAGTTACACAACTTACCAGTTATTATCGCCCACGATCATCCACGCGCGGTGGTCACCACCGCCTCTTATCCAGCCAGAAAATTTGGGCTTCGTTCTGCCATGTCGGTTGCACAAGCCAAAAAACGCTGCCCACAGGTGATTATTTTAGAACCACATTTCGATCGCTACCGTGCTGTTTCTGAACAAATTCAGCATATTTTTCATCAATATACCGAATTAGTCGAACCAATTTCCTTAGATGAAGCTTATTTAGATGTCAGCGACAATCTACAACACATTCCCAGTGCAACCGAAGTGGCGCAGCGCATTCAACACGACATTTGGCAACACACTCAATTGACGGCCTCGGCAGGTGTCGCACCGAACAAATTTCTGGCAAAAATTGCATCTGACTGGCATAAACCGAATGGACTGTGTGTGATTAAACCCTCCCAAGTACAAGGCTTTATTCAAAACTTAGCCTTAAATAAAATTCCGGGCGTGGGCCGTGTTACCGAAGCCAAACTCTCTGCACTGAATTTATTTACCCTGGGCGATCTAAACCATTGCTCGGAAGCATTTTTATGCCAACAGTTTGGTAAATATGGCCAACAATTGTTTTTATATGCCCAAGGCATTGACCATCGACCCGTGATGGCCAGCCGCACACGGCAACAAATTTCTAAAGAAACCACTTTTGATACAGATTTACATCTAACCGCATGCACGCCTTATTGGGAACGCTTGGCCAATCAGGTTTGGCAAAGCCTGATCAGAAAAGGACTCAGTGCTTATGGGGTTAGCATTAAGTTGAAACATCACAATTTCAAGCTATTACAACATAGCAAACGCTTTGACCATCCTTTACACAACCCACAACAACTGCAACAAGCCATTCAGCAATTGCTCGATGAAGCGGATATTGCATCAACTGCACAATTTCGTTTGATTGGTGTTGGGGTATATCAGCTGATTGAGCAGAAAAATCTACATCAGCTTTCTTTATTAGCGGAATAAAGCGCACACTATCTCGCCATCCTCAGGTATTTAGATTAAGCTATGCAGCGTCATTATGTTCCTTATTTGCACTCAAAATGGATCAAAATAAGGCAGCTTTTTTTGTATAGCTCGATTTGGATTTTATCGCATGACCGCAATGCCCTCAATTTCGTTAGAGAAACGTGCCCGTCAGGCCGCGTTTAGTAGTTTTATTGGCGCTGTCGTCGATTGGTATGATTTTTTATTATATGGCATTGTGGCGGCATTGGTGTTTAAAAGTCAATTTTTCCCAAGTGTCAGCCCAACAATGGGGACGCTTGCCGCCTTTGCAACATTTGGTGTCGGCTTTTTATTTCGCCCGCTCGGTGGCTTGGTTTTTGGGCATTTCGGCGACAAAATTGGTCGTCAAAAAATGCTGTTTTTAACCGTTTTTTTAATGGGCATGGCCACCGTTTGTATCGGTCTATTGCCAAACTTTGCACAAATTGGCTGGTGGGCACCGGTGTTATTGGTCAGCCTACGCGCGTTACAAGGGTTTGCTGTTGGTGGCGAATGGGGTGGCGCAGCATTAATGGCGGTTGAAAATGCTCCCGAACACAAAAAAGCGTTTTATAGTAGTGGCGTGCAAATCGGCTATGGGGTCGGGCTCATGCTGGCTTCGGGTTGCGTTTCTTTAGTCATTTTTAGCTTCGGGCAAGATGCATTTAATACTTGGGCTTGGCGCATTCCATTTTTAGTGAGCATACTTTTGGTCGGGTTTGCGGTTTGGGTGCGTTCACAACAACCTGAATCTCCCGAATTTATTGCCATCGACCATCAAGGTCAGAGCAAGCAAGCTCGCTTCCCCATTTTACAGGCCATCAAAGAAAGCCCACGTGGATTTTTTTATATTATTGCCCTGCGCTTAGCAGAACTGCTCACCATGTATTTAGTGACCACTTTTGCACTGAATTATTCGACCCAAAACCTGCACATGCCCTCACAAATTTTTCTGAATATTTCATTGTTGGTGGGTGCAATTAGTTGTTTTAGCATTCCTTTTTTTGCCTATATGGCCGACCGATTTGGCCGCCGCCGCATGTGTATTTTAGGTGGCCTGATTGGTGCGAGTGCGGCTTTTCCTTTTTTCTTTGCACTGCAACACGGAGCTATTTTTTGGATTATTGTCCTGTCGGTACTGCTGGCCAATTTAGCACATGATATGGTGGTCAGTGTCCATCAACCAATTTTTACCGAACTGTTTGGTGCAAAATATCGTTATAGCGGTGCAGGTGTAGGCTACCAATTGGCCAGCATTGTGGGTGGTGGTTTCACGCCTTTTATTGCCACAGCACTCATTGCCTATGCCAACGGTGATTGGATTTATGTGGCAATTTATTTAAGCATTGGCTGCTTACTGACTGCAATAGTTGCAGCCATGATGAAGCCTCAAGTATCATCCAAATAACTTATTTAAGGTAACCACTATGGCCGTTCAACGCTTACATATGACCACTCGTTTTAGTGAAATCGCAACGTCTGGAAATTTAATTCATTTGGCAGGTCAACTTGCAGATGATACCAGCCAAGATATTCGCTCACAAACCCAGCAAACCTTAGCAAATATTGACCGTTTTTTAGCAGATGCAGGTTCAAATAAAAGCCAAATTTTATCGGTGACCATCTATCTTAAAAATATTGATGAAGATTATCGCGCCATGAATGAAATTTGGGATGCATGGATTGATCCTCAAAATCCTCCAGCTCGTACCTGCGTAGAAGCAAAATTATATGCGCCAGAAGTACTGGTTGAAATGACCGTTACCGCAGTATCAGCATAAAAAAAATAATGGCTTTTCGCTTAGGCAAAAGCCATTGCTCCAGAGTTAATATTTAAATCTTTGGCTAATTTTCGCTCGTCAGGCACGCCAATGTAACTAACCACCGCATAGCCTGCCGAGGTCAGCAACTGATTTTCATATTGTCCTGACTTTAATTGCTGCGTAAGTCCTAATACCGGATCGTACAGCGCGATGACCATCATCACCTCATGACGCGCATTCAGCAGTACAAAGTCAGCGGTCATCGAATGAAATTTCTGCCGCGTATGCTCATACTTGGTGGTCAGTAAAGCATCGTAAGACACTTTGCATAACACCGTGCATTCAGGCAATAGCATATTTAAGCGTTTTAATAATAGTTGTTCGTTATAATTTAAAATACGACGTTGTTTCAGCGCACTATCATTCATGTTTTGGTCACGCTTTTTATAGCGCAACACGAAGTAAATTAAAACAAAAAAGCTAATCAGTGAAAGTAGTATTAACTCCATTGGCGACATCCTTATTTTCTTTTAAAACTATTCGATTAATCATCAAATTCCTCTTTGACATCGATTTTTATTTTTCAAGAGTATCCTTGTTTTTTTATCATGCGCAGATTTTTGATCAAAAGCAACTACTTTTAAGCAAATTGCTTTTCACCCAAAATATAACGCCGTGTTTATTCAAAATAAGCTGATGGATACAGTTAATTGATATACTGAACATTGGTTAACTTTAATTGCTTCAACTTAGCCAGATTGCCATATAACGTCTGGTTTGAGCCGGTCATGCGATATTTTTTGCTTGCTGTTTCAACCCATATTTCATTATTTGTGATTTTAAATTTGCTGTTGTTGTGATGAAAAGACAGGCTATTTTCTTCTGCAGAATAGATAAACTGACCTTTATATAATAACTCTATTTTGTCGTCAGCATCGGTAAATATATAATATAGCTGCTCCTCATCGCTAAAAATCTGCATTTTTTTCTTATTCGAAAATGCAAAAGAAAGTAATAAATTTTTATGATCAACCTCTAAAGCCAAAAGTTGATAATCCGACTCCATCATTTTATTACCCACTAAATTACTCTCTGAAATGTTGAGAACCTCACCTGAAGGATCAACATCTTCTTGAATAATTTGAATGGGATAAGGCCGATTATTTTTCACTTTAAATTTAGAATATTCATGTGAACAGCAGCTAGATTTTCTCATTGTTGCAATGGTTTTGGTTTTATGATCAACCCGGAACATGCCACAATAATCTTGCGCAAGTTCGGTAAAGGCATCGCTATATTCGAATCCTTTGGTGGTGGCTAAATAAATGTGATAAGACGGTCCGTGATAACAACTATTTTGCCCATCCATAATTGCAAAATCTTTTTTTCCATCAAAATTAAAATCTTCATAGATAATTTGGCTTTGCTCGCCATAAGGCAATTCAAGAATATTGGCTAAAACTTTGCCATCATGCAAAGAAAATGTCAGTTCATCAGAATCAACTTTTATTAATTTTTTTTGAGTTTTTTGATCAAAAATAGCGACCCAACCTTTACTAAAAACCTCATTGGTATCTGAAATATAGACTTTTCCAAAATAATCTTTAGAAAAATTATCAACTAAGAAGGTTTTCTGACAAAAAGCTGCTGATGACAAGAAAAAAAGTAAGAGTAATATTGCTCGCATTTTTAGTGCTCTGATGTATTTTTATTTACTATAGCGTTAATTTTAAGGTTATAAAAATAGAGATTTCTATTTCAGTCCCTCTATTTTTATTGATTTTCCATTTATTCAGCATAAAAAAACACCCTCTGCTTTATTAAGCGGAGGGTGTTTGAATAATGAGCTGGCGATGACTTACTCTCACATGGGTAACCCCACACTACCATCAGCGCTAAGAGGTTTCACTTCTGAGTTCGGGAAGGGATCAGGTGGTTCACTCTTGCTATTGTCGCCAGCACAACTTGGATGCTTACTCGTTAGGTCTTATTG
>NZ_VTDU01000029.1:0-22854 GCF_035615615.1 Acinetobacter sp. MD2(2019)
GAGTGCATGATCACCGATAAACTGACGTTTACATATTTTGCATTGGTAATTTTGTTTACCATCCACTTTTATGCCATTTTTCTTTATACTGTCGCTCAGGCAGGTAGGACATTTGATGTGTAGAGTGATTAGCATTTCTCTATAGTATCAAATTCTTACCTGTTTTTTTATTTCAGCATACTTTTTGAAACACCACCGATATTTTTAATAATGCAATTAATTTTATGGATGTGGTTAAATGCTCAGATGATTTCATTCCCAACATCACCAAGCATGCACATATAGAAAAACAAATTGAAGTATTTTTAAATGCGTTTTCTAATCAACTGAAACGACCTTACTCAAGCATGACCAACTTTGTGATACAAACTATTTTACAAAGTAATATGGAAGTTAATATTAAATATTTAGAACAAAAAACGGGTTATTGTTCGCGTCATATTCAACGTGTATTTAAACAAGATGTTGGCATTAATATTAAAGCTTTTTCATGCATCATGCGCTTTCAATCGGCAATCCACGCCTTAACCGACCAAAGCTGCAGTAAACTCTCTGACCTCACTTATGATTTAGGCTACAACGATCAAGCCCATTTTCATAAAGAATTTAAAAAATTTATTAATATGTCACCGTCTAGCTTTGTTAAATATCTGCATCATTACAGTTAAAACGCCTTTAAATTTTTAAACAAAACTGGGGATTGCCAGCATCTGATTTGCCTTTAAACGCAACACTATAAGATTTATCTATCAAATACTTAGGCCATTTTTGACGAATATACTTTAGATGCAATCTCGAAACATATTCGTTGTGTTCTAATTTAACCTTTTATCTATTATCAAATTATAAAAAAGATGAGCGAACACGTGGTTCAACTCATCCCTAAATAGATTTTACGATGCTTTTTTCCATTTAGAACATCGTTCAACAATGCTCATTACCCCAATAAAAAAGATTGGCACAAAAATAATTGCAAGCAAGGTTGCACTTAACATGCCTCCAAAAACACCCGTTCCAATTGCTTTTTGAGTTTCAGAACTTGCTCCGGTTGCAATCACTAAAGGAATAATGCCGCAAGTAAATGCCAAAGACGTCATTAAAATGGGACGTAAACGGAATTTGGCGGCCATCACAGTTGCCTCAACCAAGCTCATACCTTGCGCCCTGAGTGTTTTTGCAAATTCGACAATTAAAATGGCATTTTTAGCCGATAATCCAATAATGGTAATCATACCGACTTTAAAGAAAATATCATTGGGCATTCCACGAATCATCACCGCAACAAAGGCACCAATTAAGCCCAAAGGTACGACAAGCATGACAGAAATAGGAATCGACCAACTTTCATACAGTGCCGCCAATACCAAAAACACCACCAACATCGACAAAAACAACAAAAATAGCGTTTGTGATTCCGACTGTTTTTCTTGTAAAGAAATGCCCGTCCATTCATAGCCAATGCCTTTCGGTAACTGTTGAATCAGTTGTTCCATTTCTTGCATGGCCTGACCTGAAGAAACGCCAGATGCGGGACTGCCGGTTATACTCAGCGATGGACGACCATTATAACGATTATATTGTTGCGGCACTTTTTGCCAAACGGGTGTAATAATTTCAGACATGGAAACCAATTTACCGTTACGCCCATTGACTTTAAGGTTTAAAATATCCTCCACATGCATTCGTGCTTTGGCATCCAATTGCACAATCACCTGCTGCATCCGATCGTGATTAGGAAAATCATTGATATACATTGACCCCATAGAGGTCGAAATAATATCGGTGACATCGTTAAAATTCACGCCCAAGACTTGTAACTTATCGCGGTCAATGTTCAGTTGCACCGAATTTCCATCGGGCAATCCATCAGGATAAACCTCGGTTAATTTTTTACTTTGTGCGGCCAGTGCAAGTAATTGTTCTTCTGCTTTTTTCAAGGCAGCCATGCCCAAATTGCCACGATCTTGCAGGCGCAATGAAAAACCTGAAGAATTTCCTAGCTCCTCAATGGCGGGTGGCAAAACGGACATCACTTGCGCGTCTGCACTGTCTTGCATGGCGGCATTGGCATCCTCCACCACCCTTTGAGCACTCACGTTACGCGCATTAAACGGCTGTAAATTGGTAAAATACATGGCGGTATTTTGCCCTGAACCACTAAAACCAAAGCCCAAAACCGCCATATTGTCTAAAATGCCCGCTTCATGGTCTAAAAATTTTTGAAATTCTGCTACCACTTTACGTGTGCGTTCCTGTGTTGCATCGGCAGGCAGTTGAATCGAGGTCATAAACCAACCTTGATCTTCTTCAGGCATAAATGCCGTTGGCACCTGCTTAAAGCAAAAAATGAGCGCCACAACAATCGCCACAAAACCACACAATGCGCTACGTTTGTATTGAATCACCTTCAACAACGCACGTGCATAACGATGATTTAGTTGTTCAAAATGACGATCAAACCATTTAAAGAGTGCTTTTTTATCGTGATGTTGCGCGACAGGTTTTAACAGCGTTGCACACAAGGCGGGCGTTAAACTTAAGGCCAGCAAGGCTGAAAATAAAATCGAAACCGACATGGTGATGGTAAATTGGCGATAAATAATACCAATCGACCCTGCGGCAAATGCCATCGGTAAAAATACGGCAGCCAAAACCAAAGTAATGCCAATAATTGGATTGGTGATTTCTTTCATGGCTTTGGCGGTTGCATCTGCCGGCGACAACGCTTCGGTTGCCATAATCCGTTCAACATTTTCAATCACCACAATGGCATCATCGACAATAATTCCAATCGCCAACACCATGCCAAACATGGTTAAAACATTAATAGAAAAGCCCGCCAAAAGCATGACTGACAGTGTGCCCAATAATGCAATAGGCGCGACAATTGCCGGAATTAAGGTATAGCGGACATTGTGCAAAAACATGAACATGACAATAAACACTAAAATCATGGCTTCAATTAGCGTTTCCATGACTTTTTCAATCGACACTTTAACAAACGGCGCCGTATCATACGGAATGCTCAATTTCATGCCTTCGGGTAAAGATAAATTCAGTTCTTCAATTTTTGCTTTTACCCCATCGGCTGTTTTTACCGCGTTGGCCCCCGGCGTCATTTGAATGGCCACCGCTGTCGATGGATTACCATTTTCTAAAATGGCAAAACTATACGACTGCGCACCAATTTCAACCTTGGCGACATCTTCAAGGCGTACGTTGGCACCCTTACTATTCGCGCGCAAACTAATCTTTTTAAATTGATCGACCGTTTCAAGCTGTCCCTGCGCGGTTAATGGAACGGTAATTTGCTGGCCTTTTTCCAGTGGCACATCGCCCGTTCGACCCGGTGAAATGGCTAAGTTTTGGTTTTGAATGGCGGTATTCACATCCTTAATGCTTAACCCATAGGCGACTAAGCGATCGGGATCGACCCAAATCCGCATGGCTTTTTCGGCACCAAAATTTTGAACTTTGCCCACGCCATCTACACGTTTAAGCTCTTCAATCACCGAGCGCGACATGTAATCACTTAAATCAATTTCTGAATATTTGTTATTGGGCGAATTCAGCCCCACAATCATCAGAAAACTTGAAGATGATGCTTCGACCATCAGCCCTTGTTGTCGAACCGATTGAGGTAATCTCGATTCAATGGCTTTGATTTTGTTTTGGACATCGACCTGAGCCAGCTCGACATCGGTACCGGGTTCAAAAGTGGTGGTGATTGTGGCGGTTCCGGAACTGTCTGAACTTGAGCTGTAATAGCGTAAATGTTTCAGACCCGACATTTCTCGTTCAATCAGTGTCACCACACTGTCGTTCATTTCTTTGGGCGTTGCACCAGGATAGGTTGCAGTAATGGTCACTTGCGGTGGCGCCACACTTGGAAACCGTGCAATCGGCAATTTAGGAATGCTGAGCAGACCAAATAAAATAATAAATAACGCAATCACCCATGCAAAAACTGGACGCCGAATAAAAAATTGAGGCATTATTTTTGTTCCTTTTGGCGATGATCACTGGCAGATGCGGACCACGTTTTGGTTTTCAAAACCTGATCGGGCTGAATGCGGTCAATGCCTTCAACAATGACTTTTTCACCTGCGCTTAAGCCTTGAGTAATCACATAGCTATTTTCATAGCGTTGCCCCACCTGCACCGATTTGCTCTGCGCTTGCCCTTTTTGATTCACCACCATCACTTCGGTTTTCCCATTAACATCGTGCTGTATCGCTTGTTCTGGAACTAAAATGGCATGCTCCATTTGGGCGCGACGCAGATTAATGCGCACATACATGCCCGGTAATAACTCGTTATTTTGATTATTGGCTAAAATACGAATGGTGACATCGCCAGTGTCTGGATCGACATTGGTATCTGAAAAGAGAATTTTCCCTGTGGCACGATACGGCTTACCCTGACTATTTAAAATTTCGACTGGCTGAGTTGCACCAGAGAGCTGACCATCTTGCAAGGCATCTTTGAGCTTTTCGTAATCACCGATTGATTGTTTGACATCGACATAAACTTTATCAATTTGTTGGACCACCGCCATGGCTTTACTATCGCCTTGGCTAACCAGCGCGCCTTCTGTCACCAAAATTTGACCAATTACCCCAGAAATTGGCGCAGAAACGGTGGCATATTTTAAGTTCAGCCGTTGTCGGGCAAGCGTTGCTTGCATTTGATTGACATCGGCTTGGGCTTTACGATAATCCGCTTCGGTATTGTTATATTCTTGCTGACTAATTGCATTCACCGCGACCAATTCGGCATAGCGTTTTAACAGCGTGTTCAGCCGAGACACTTCTGCCTGAGCACGTTGTAAGCTTGCCAGATTACTGCGGACATCGGCTTGGATGGTTTCAGAATTTAATTGAAACAAGGGTTGCCCTGCTTTAACAAAGGAACCTTGTTCAAACATGACCTGATTTACAATTCCCCCAACTTGGGGTCGAATTTCTGCCACACGATACGCGCTCACACGTGCAGGTAAATTTTCGATGAATTTAATCGGTTGTGCTTGCGTGGTGATGGTACTGACGGTGATTGAAGATTTAGCTGAAGGGGGTTCTGTGTCTGTTGGTTTGCTACAGCCCACCAGCAGTACAGACATGGCTATCACCATTCCCCCAAATTTATAGGTTTTTTTCATAATTTTCACAAACGAGTTCTAAGTTAATATGCGTTATCACGGGAGTTCCATCGACTTTAGCGCTTTATCCATGTCCAATATGTTCAAATCAACAAGAACAGTTTTAGATATATTTAATGCATGCCTTTTATCAGCATCCATTGATTAAAAGCGCAAGCGAAGTCCATAACTTCATTGGCTGGAATGATAAGCATCAGTCCACCAAATTAAGTGTATTGATGTGATTTTAAGTTCAAAAACCTACATAAAAATCTATTCACAAGCAAGCATTGTTTATGTTCTTTTAAACTTATTCTTATCTGTTTGATTAACACCGAGCAATTCATTGAAATTGGATGTTAAGTGTCAACAGACCCTCATATATTTTTGATAAGGAAAAACTCAAAATAACTGCTTCTAGCATGCTAATAATCTATAGCGTTACCCGTAATCATCTATTTTTTTGCTGACTCACCAACACATCATAAATAATATTGGCAAATTGCTTCATTTTGGATGGATCACTCATCAGCTGTGTCATTTGTTCGTTATGCGCTGTGTGACTATCTAGTACGGCATCATCCAAAGCACTGTCAAACTCACCGAGCATTGCTTGTTCACGGGTATTCTGTTGAATTTGCTTCATCATTTTAATATTTTCAGACATTTTGTCTGCTACCGTGTAAACATAATTAATCATGTCCTGATCGGTTAACTGATCGGTAATAAAGACATCATTCACCCGCTGTAAAATGACCGATAAAAAATCTTCTTGTTTATTCTTGGCTTTTGCTGACCCCAAATCATTGGCTGGCTCAAGTTGATGTTCAGTACTATTGGCGGTGAGTTGAATATCTTGCTGACGAATTTTTGAAAGACGATAGTGACTCATTGCCACATTACTTAAATCAATGACATCTTCATCTGCTGCTTGCTCGCGTAACAGTGGGCGTAAGTTACGAGCAAATAGACTCAATTTTTCGAGTTCTTTGTCATTATAATCCACAATTTGCGACATAAACTCATAAAACCGTGTAAAACTCCCTAAGTCTTTTTTAAAGATTTCTAGTGCATCACGTGCTTTTTTCGCTTCTGCAAATTCATTTTCAGCATTGGCAATCAGTACAGGTTCGCCTGTTCGTTTGGTGATTTCCAAACGGTTTTTAGTCACATCATAATCATTAATGGCTTGAGTGTATCGTTGTTGCCAGCGTTGCATCGCAGGCTTGCAGATATTGGCAAGCGCAGCATTGGATTTATTTTTACTATAAAACGCTTCAACAAATTGTTCGACTTCACTCATCAGAAAAATACGTGCGGCTTTGAGCTTGTCGGCCAAGTCATAGACAATGTCAGGATTAGAAACATCTGCCAGTTCTGCGGTCTGGTAGTAGGGCTGGAACGCATCCAAAATATCTTGCGGTTCGTTGAAGAAGTCCAATACAAACGTGCCCGTTTCAGCCTTACCTGCATAAGTACGGTTTAAACGTGACAATGTTTGCACGCATTCAACTCCACCCAGTTTTTTATCGACATACATTGCACAAAGTTTAGGCTGATCAAATCCTGTTTGGAATTTATTGGCAACAATCATCACCTGAAAGTCATCGCTATCGAATGCTTTACGCATTTCACGCCCTTTCAAGTTCGGGTTCATATTACTTTCTGTGAATTTTTGTCCTATCAAATGCGTACTGTCGGCATCGTGATCGCTAAATTCAACTTCACCCGAAAAAGCCACCATGGCTTGAATATTGGCATAGTTCTGTTCTGCCACATATTTATCAAAGGCTTGTTTATAGCGTACTGCTTCTTTACGTGAACTGGTCACCACCATGGCTTTGGCTTGACCGCCCAAAAGCCCCATCACATTCTTTTTAAAATGCTCAATAATCACGCGAACTTTTTGCGAGATATTATGGTCATGCAAGCGTACCCATTGATTCAGCTTAATCTTGGCTTTTTTGGCATCGACCTGATCATCTTTTTCTTCAATTTTTTGTTTGAGCTTATAAATCACTTTATAGTTGGTGTAATTTTTTAGCACATCCAAAATAAAGCCTTCCTCAATTGCTTGGCGCATAGAATAGACATGGTAGGCTTCGGGTTTATTGGTTTTAGATGGTGGCAATTCTGGATTTGGCAAGCGACCAAATAACTGTAAGGTTTTATCCTTTGGCGTTGCAGTAAAGGCATAAAAACTTAAATTTTGACTGCCTTTGCGTGAAGCCATGACCGCATCCACAACGTCTTCGGAACTAATCTGATCATCTTCATCACGTTGCTCAAGCATCAGGGTTTCTTTGAGCTGTCGTGCAGTTGAGCCACTTTGTGACGAATGTGCTTCATCGGCAATCACGGCATATTTACGTTCTTTTAAACTGCTACTGTTTTCAATGGCACGTAACACATAAGGAAAGGTTTGAATGGTCACAATAATAATCGGCTGTGCCATTTCTAAGGCTTTGGCTAATTTTTCAGATTTAGAGCCATCACCCTCTTTATTGTTAATTCGCCCAACCACACCATCGGCATGTTCAAACTGATAAATGGTATCTTGTAGCTGGGCATCTAAAACCGTTCGGTCAGTGACCACAATCACTGAATCGAACATTTTATGATTATTGGCATCGTACAGACTTGAAAGCTGATGTGCTGTCCATGCAATTGAGTTGGATTTGCCTGAACCTGCACTATGTTGAATCAGATATTTTTGCCCTGTGCCTTCTGTTAATGAGTCTGCAACCAATTTAGTCACCACTTTCCATTGGTGATAACGTGGAAAAATCAGGCTTTCTTTTTTGTATTTACGCCCTTCCCAGTCTTCTTTTTCCTCAATCTGTAAATGAATAAAGTTACCAATAATATTCAATAAACTTTCAGGGGTTAAAACCTCATTCCATAAATACCCCGTTGCATATTCATAAATATTTTCAGGAACATCATTACCTGCGCCTTGTTCTTTGGTGCCTTTATTAAATGGCAAAAAGTAAGTCTGGTCGCCATTTAAATGGGTTGCCATATATACTTCGTATTGGCTAACGGCAAAATGCACCAATGCACCACGTTTAAAGCTTAATAACGGTTCGGGTTTATTGGTTTCTGGGTCTTTGGGCAGGCGTGTTTTTTTATACTGTGTCACAGCATTGTGTACGGACTGTTTCGATTCCGATTTTAGTTCTAGCGTAGCGACAGGAAAGCCATTTACAAACAGGACTAAATCGATACGCCATTTTTTGGCTTGTTTGCCTGTTGCGTCTAATTCGGCTTTAGTGGCGTATGGGCTATAGACCAATTCGGGCACAACACGACAAATATTCTTTTGATAGTTTGCATTTAGTTCAGGGTTTAGCCCATGTTCAGGTTTAAACTGGCAAAATGAAAACCGTGTTCCCCTTGTTTTTAGTCCATGTCGTAACACGCCTAGCGTGCCATAACGACGAGATTCAATATCGGTGGCATTGTGATTGGCTTTTTTAAGCTGTGCCAATACGGTGTCTAAAAAATGATGCTCGGTGTCGTTTGGAAATATGCTTTTAAATTTCTGCCATTCTTTGGCTTGAGTGTTTTGTACAAAGTCTAAAACGTCTTGTTCATATAGTGCTTTTTCACGGTTATAGCCTTTTGCTGAGCCAACTTGCCAGCCGTGGCTTTGCATTTGTGCAATGATGTCGTGTTGAAAATTGGTTTCTAAAGTTACATCGGCTCTCATGCGGTGAACTCCGTATGTTTTGGATTATTGTTTTTATTGGGATGTTGCCAGTTGCGAACGTCAATTTTGCCTGTGACGGCTGAGGAAATAAGGGCTGTACGGCGTTCTTTTAAAATATTAAGTAAGTTATTTGATTTATCTATACTTATATCAATTAGCTCAAACTGACGAAAGGATTTTTTTACTATTTCTAATTGCTCAGCAAGTGGTGGAAATGATGCCATTAGACTACTCACATCATCCATACCAATAGTTTTTATCGTTGATCCAAAAGTATATCGATCAAACTCCTTTTCCATAGCATAGAAAATTAGCAACAAAAACTCAGGAGATAATTTTTCTCTATTCGGCACCCAAGCAATCAAATGTTGAGAAACTGCCATTTCTCTTGTAGTTATAGCACTTAAACAATGGTTGCCACGTTTTTAGTGATTTAACACTATCCGTGCAAAAGCAATCACAATATGAAATATGGAACGAATCTACAAAATCTTGGCAAGACCAGCGCACTGCTGAAGAAAAACGCGCTGCATATCTTGCAACACTCAAAAACTTAACGCGCAGGCAATTTCGCTTAACTTTGCTCGACTACGACTTACTCGACACAATCGAGCAGAAAATCAAACAAATTGAAGATGTAAAAATGCGCAGACGTATTCAAATTGAATATGACGATGCAACAGAGTTTAGTCGTAGTAGCGAAGCAGTGGCGTATATGTGTAACTTACTTGAACTAGATGACAATCAAATAAATGGTATGTGGGAACATGCAATGCAGATTGAGATTTAATTTATAATTTATTCTGCACTACTCTTTAAGCGTTAGAATTAAGTTTAGTGCAGAATAACTCGTAAATATTCGGTGCAAAATAAAAAACAAAAGAGTGCAAAATGAGCCGAAAACTTACACAATTTACCCTAAATTAGCTCTAGTTAATCTTAATTTACGCTTTAATAAAAGCAAAAATTAATAGATCAATTTTCCCAATAATTACCCCAAAAAGGCAAAGATTGGGTTAAACAACATCGGACACAGTCGAACAATACAGCCAATAAAAAAGCCCTTAAACATTGAATTTAAGGGCTTTTCTACATTCAGTCGAACATCTCTGAATCAATTTTGGTGGAGATGGCGGGAGTTGAACCCGCGTCCGCCAGCACTACACTCGAGAATACTACATGCTTAGATATCGTCTACTAGTTTAACCCCTTGTGACCCGACGAACAGGGTACAAGACGCGATCCTTTAAGTTTGGTATAAAGCCCCAAGGCTTGACTTTATACGGACTTGTGTGCGTGCGCTTCGGTCGGACTCTCTAACCACAAGTATTCAGAGAGGCGGACAAGCTGCCCTTAGGCAGCTAGAGCGTAAGTTTCGTCGTTTGCGACTAAAAAATGCAAATTTGATTTACGAGAGAAAATGCGCTCTCGACATGCATCTATAAGTTTCATTACCAGCGTCGAAGCCAATAACATCCCCAGATTCAATTATCATAACACAACTATTGAAAAAAACTGTGTGTTTTTAGAACACTCTTCTTCTATAAATATATTTCCATACCTATTTACGTTAGTATTTTATGCCTAACCTTCACTACATCTAAAAAATTATGCGTTATTTACTTGCGCTAGATCAGGGAACGACCTCTAGCCGTGCCATTATTTTTGATGAAAATGGCAAAATTTATGCCACTGCACAACGTGAAACTCAGATAAAAACCCCACAATCGGGTTGGGTCGAGCAAGACGCCAATGAAATTTGGGCCACTCAAATTGCTGTTGTACAACAAGCTTTTGCTTCTGCTCGACTGCTTGCCAAAGATATCTTGGCATTAGGACTAACCAATCAACGAGAAACCACCGTAGTTTGGGATAAACGCACAGGTCAGCCATTAGCGCCAGCACTGGTTTGGCAAGATCGGCGCGCTGCCAGTTGGTGTAATACGTTCATTCAAAATGGTTATGCACAGCAAATTCACCAAAAAACAGGGCTGCGAATTGACCCTTACTTTAGTGCTGGAAAATTAGTCTGGTTACTTGAAAATATTCAAGGCTTACGAACACTTGCCGAACAAGGCCATGTCGCGTTTGGTACCATCGACAGTTGGTTGGTTTGGAATTTAACCCAAGGCGGCGAGCATGTGATTGAAGCCAGTAATGCTTCGCGCACCATGCTAATGAACCTTCACAGCCAACAGTGGGATAACGAATTACTCGATTTATTCAATATTCCTCACAATGTTTTACCAAAAATTATCCGTTCAGATGAATACATTGCAGATACCGCCTCGGGTTTATTGGGCAGCACCATTCCTATTGCTGGCATTTTAGGTGACCAACACGCTGCATTATTTGGTCAAGCCTGTTTCGATGTCGGCACAGCGAAAAACACCTACGGCACAGGCTGTTTTATGCTGTTTAACACAGGAACAGACATTCAATACAGTCAAAACCAACTGCTGACTACACTGGCTTGGCAAACACAGCAGCAACGTTGTTATGCACTTGAAGGCAGCGTATTTATGGCAGGTGCAATTGTACAATGGTTGCGTGATGGCTTAGGACTAATTAAACACAGCCAAGAGATTGAAAAACTTGCCAATCAAGTTACCGATACTGAAGGTGTGGTTTTAGTTCCTGCATTTACAGGTTTAGGCGCACCGCATTGGGATAGCGATGCCCGCGCCCTGCTTTGTGGCATGTCGCGCGGAACCAATAAAGCACATATTGCCCGCGCCGCATTAGAAGCTATTGCATTTCAGGTGGCCGATGTTTTAACGGCGATGCAGTCAGATGTAGCGCAGCCTTTAACTGAATTACGTGTCGATGGCGGTGCCAGTTGTAATGATATGCTCATGCAATTTCAAGCTGATATTTTAAATGTGCCTGTTTTACGCCCACAGATTCATGAGTCGACCGCATGGGGCGCAGCAGCAATGGCGGGGTTAAAAATGGGGGTTTTTGCTCATTTAGATGAAATTGCCAAAACATGGCAACTGGATCGGGCGTTTGAACCAACCATGTCGGAAGATCAGCGACAATCGCATTTAGCAAAATGGCATCGCGCCTTAATGCGTGCGAAATCTGAGGTCTAAGTTTAAGTCAATCAAATACGCCGCAATGTCAAAATTTGGTCATTTTAGCAAAGCATCGTCTGCCCTAAAATGACCAAATATTTAATGACCTTTCTAATTCACAGCGGATTCTTTACGCTTAGATTTACTTGGCTGAAAACGTTGTGCAGGCCAAGTCATGGTAAATCGTGCACCACCAAGGCTTGGGCTTTGGTCTGCTTCAATTTTTCCGCCAAACCAAAATGCAATTCGGCTCACAATGGACAAGCCTAAACCGTAACCACCAGATGCACGCGTGCGGCTATCATCAAGGCGCGCAAAGGCTTCAAACACACGTTGGCGGTCTTCTTCTGGAATACCTGCGCCATCATCCTCCACACAAATATAAGCTTGACCATTGTCTAAAATGCCGCCGCTCATTTGTACACGTTCGTTACAGTAGCGAACAGCATTGCCAACTAAATTTTGCACCACACGATGTAAATAACGGCGTTCCGCATCTGCGACCACCGAATCATCTAAACTTTTTACAACAATCATTTTTTGTGTTTTTAATGCTTCGGTTTCTGTTGCAACTTGCTTTAATACATCGGCAATTGCAACACGCTCAAAGTCAAGCGATGGTGTGCCCTGCTCAAGTTTGGCGTAAGTCATAATTTCATCAATTAAAGTATTGAGTGCTTCAATATCTTTATCAATCATTTCCAACTGGCTTTTACGAAACTCGTACTCGTCTTCGTCTGCCAACATTTCCATACCAAAACGAATGCGCGCCACAGGGGTACGTAATTCATGCGATACCGCACGCATCAACTCCCGCTGTGCTTCAATCAAGCGTTGAATGTGGCTGGCCATATCATTATAACTGGATGACAAGCTGGCCATTTCATCATAACCATCTACAGGCAAACGTAGTGATAAATCGCCCGTTTTGGTTTTGTCTAGCGCACTAATGACTTGTTTGGTTTTACGCTGTAACCGCAAGATTAAACCGTACACGCCTAAACTCAGCAAGAACAAACTTAACAAGGTAATGCCCGCCGCCAATTGAAAAGGCATCCAATTAAACATCGGCACTGGGCCAATGAGAAGCACTTCAGATGGATTGTTCGGCATTGGAGAAACAATAGAAATGGTTGTTCCTCGCACCGTTGCGCTGTCGCGGTACAATAAAATGCTTTGGTCTTGTCTTAATCGGCCAATTTGCTCAGAATCTAAGCCCAAGCTTAAAATATTTTCAACTTCAATAGGATAAGAGAAATATTGACGAATATCCTCAAGATGTTGTTTTTCTTGACCAGGATAGTAAATCAGATAATCTAAAATAAAAATGGGTAAGGCTTTCATTTGGCGTTCGCCAATTTTATTCACCTTAATATACAAATAATGTTCTGAGTCGTGCGGCAAACCAATTAATAACGTTGCAATCATGGTTTGCGCATCGTAACGAACCACGGCTTGTTGGTTATCGATACGTTTTTGTTCTGAACGTGAAAGTTCGGTTTTCGAGCGATCGACCAAATGTAGCGGCAACTCAAGCAAATCGGACGCATCTGAAATCCAATCCTGTTTTTGCTGAGCTGTGTGCTGCCGCTCAATGCCTTGGCTAATCACATAAGCAATCCCGTTGGTCAAAGACTCTCGATACTCTTGCGCACGTTGGTAGTTAATAATTTGCACCAATAAATAGCAAAATACCGCAACGAGCGCGACCAGAATGATCACTCCCGCATAAATACGCAAGAATATACTGTGTTTAAACACGGGATATTGTCCTTCTAGGATAACTTGGTGATCGTACTATTGAACATTAAAGACCGTTGGTTTCTTTAACAAACAAATAGCCTTTGCTTCGTACGGTTTTAATACGTTTTGGATTTTCAGGGTCATCGCCAATTTTTGGACGAATACGTGAAATACGCACATCGATTGAACGATCTTGACCGTCATATTCAATGCCGCGTAAACGCTCAAAAATATCTTCGCGCGACAAAATGCGTCCTGCATTCGAAGCAAGTAACCACAATAAGTCATATTCGGCGCTGGTAAAATCGACCAATTCGCCATGTAATGTGACTGAACGCCCACCGTTATCAATCACCAAGTCATCAAACTCAATGCGCTGAGCCACTTCATCTTCTACATTTTTGTCGGTACGGCGCAATAATGCACGAATACGCGCCAATAACACGCGTGGTTGAACCGGTTTAGCCACGTAATCGTCAGCACCCATTTCAAGTCCAAGCACCTGATCCATATCTTCGGTACGCGCAGTTAGCATTAAAATCGGTTGATGATACTGTGGACGCACTTCACGACAAACGGTTAAACCATCTGCACCCGGCAGCATGACATCTAACACGACTAAGTCTGGCTGTTCGCTAATAATACGGCGAATGGCACGATTACCATCTGGCTCGACTGCAACTTCTAGTCCATTACGAATCAGATATTCTTGAGTCAAACGCGCCAAACGCTCATCATCCTCGACAATCAAAATTTTTGGTAACTTTTCTTCTTGGCTCATATGTTGCCCCTTGGAATACTGTGCCTATTTAGGCAGGTGATTCATTAAATAGATCTATACATTTATTCTTGCAATATACACATGTTTACATTGTAAACAAGAGAGCGTTCACCAAACTGATACACGGCATGCCGCTTTTGTAATGATTTGGTTAATTATTGAAAAGTTTGATTTTTTCCGTTGTTTTTATGGAATGTTTCAATCATTCAATCCGCGCGATCTTTTTTATATCGTTAAGACCGCTTATCTGACAATCACTCATTTTGTAACCATCTCGATCGAAGTTTTTTTTATCCACATAGTTATCTATACGTATTTTGAGATGGCTTTGTTATGCTATGTCACACGAAATCAGTACCCTACACCACGCGCAGAAAAATCCGCGTTTTTGTAGCACACCAAGGTCGGAAAATTTATAAAAAAGTCAATATTGATATTCTCAATTTTTTACCGTATCTTGTGTTTAAATTCATTCTAAACCACTAAGTCTTGTGTTTATCCCGAAACCTTCGAGAAGATTATTCCCGATTAATATGGTCTATAAACATAACAATGATGACATTGGAGCTAAGCGAACATGAGCGTAATCTCATCAACCCCTGGTCAACTACAAGTGATTAAACGCACTGGTGATGTTGCACCTTTTGATGCAGAAAAAATTTCTGTTGCTATTGGTAAAGCATTTTTGGCAGTAGAAGGACAGCAGAGCGCAGATTCTAGCCGTATCCACGACCGTATTTCTCAACTTACCGAAATGGTGTTTAATACTTTTAGCCGTCGTCTTCCTTCTGGCGGCACCATTCATATAGAAGAAATTCAAGATCAGGTAGAACTTGCACTTATGCGCACTGGGGAACAAAAAGTTGCTCGTGCTTATGTCATTTACCGCGAACAGCGCACATCTGCTCGCCAACAACTCAATGCCAATCACCACCCAACCCTTCAAATCACGGATGCTCAAGGTCAGTTGCAGCCTCTAGATTTAAGCCAGTTGACTGCAACCATTACTAAAGCTGCAGAAGGTCTTGAAGGCATTAACGTTCAAGCGATTGTTGATGAAACCGTTAAGAACTTATATAACGGCGTAAAAGTCAGCGATATTGCCACCACCATGATGATGGCAACACGTACTCGTATTGAACAAGAACCAAATTACTCTTATGTCACTGCACGTTTGTTACGTAATGAATTGGTCAGCACTGGCTTAGAGTTTTTAGGCTTAAGTACAGACACCCTTGAAAATGATGCATTAACTGCATATTTAACCAAAGGTGCTGAATTAGAGCTTTTAGACCCAGAATTGTTAAATTTTGATTTAGCACAGCTTTCTGCGGCTATTCAGCCTGAACGTTCAAATCAGTTTACCTATTTAGGTTTACAAACCTTATTCGATCGTTATTTCATTCATAAAGATGGTATTCGTTTTGAATTACCGCAATTATTCTTTATGCGTGTGTCGATGGGTCTGGCGTTAAACGAAGAAAACCGTGAACAACGTGCAATCGAGTTCTATAACTTGTTGTCAAGCTTTGACTACATGGCATCGACTCCAACGTTATTTAACTCAGGTACTTTACGTCCACAGCTTTCAAGCTGTTACTTAACCACCATTGGTGATGATCTTTACAACATTTATGGCGCCATTCGCGATAACGCAATGTTGTCTAAATGGGCAGGCGGTTTAGGTAACGACTGGACACCCGTTCGTGCTTTAAACTCATACATTAAAGGCACCAACGGTAAATCTCAGGGCGTTGTGCCTTTCCTTAAAGTTGCCAACGATACTGCTGTTGCCGTTAACCAAGGTGGTAAACGTAAAGGTGCGGTTTGTGCGTATTTAGAAACATGGCACTTAGACGTAGAAGAATTCCTTGAACTGCGTAAAAACACAGGGGATGACCGTCGTCGTACGCACGACATGAACACCGCGAACTGGGTTCCTGATTTGTTCATGCAACGTGTATTTGAAGATGCCGAGTGGACATTATTTACCCCATCTGACGTACCAGATTTGCACGATTTAACCGGTTCTGCATTTGCTGAACGCTACACCCATTACGAAAACATTGCCAAAGAACAAAACCTATTGCACAAAACCATTCGTGCAAAAGACTTGTGGCGTAAAATGTTGTCGATGTTGTTTGAAACTGGTCATCCGTGGATTACATTCAAAGACGTATGTAACTTACGTTCGCCACAACAACACGTAGGTGTCGTACATTCATCGAACTTGTGTACTGAAATTACCCTGAACACCAGTGCAGATGAAATTGCAGTATGTAACTTAGGTTCGATCAACCTTGTACAGCACATCAATAATGGTCAACTTGACCGTGAAAAATTGGCGCGCACTGTAAAAACTGCAGTACGTATGCTCGATAACGTAATCGACATTAACTACTACGCTGTACCACAAGCGAAAAACTCAAACCTAAAACACCGCCCTGTTGGTATGGGGATCATGGGCTTCCAAGATGCCATTTATGAGTTAGGTTTAGCTTATGGTTCAGATGAAGCGGTTGAATTTGCAGATGAGTCGATGGAAGTCATCAGCTACTACGCGATTCAAACCTCAAGTGATTTAGCGATTGAACGTGGTGCGTATTCAACATTTAAAGGTTCATTGTGGGATCAAGGTATTCTACCAATCGACTCATTAGAGATTGTTGCAAAATCACGTCCTGAACGCATGTTTGAAGTAGATCGTACGCAACGTTTGGATTGGAATACTTTACGTGCCAAAGTTCAAAAAGACGGTATGCGTAACTCAAATGTCATGGCGATTGCACCAACGGCAACTATTTCAAACATTTGTGGCGTGTCGCAGTCTATTGAACCGACCTTCCAAAACTTGTACGTAAAATCGAACTTGTCTGGCGAATTCACCGTGATTAACCCATACCTCGTTCGTGCCTTAAAAGCGCGTGGTTTATGGGATACCGTGATGGTCAACGACCTGAAACATTTTGAAGGTTCAGTACAAAAAATTGCCCGCATTCCAGATGACTTAAAAGCCTTATTTGCAACCGCGTTTGAAATTGAACCACGCTGGATTGTGGATGCGGCATCACGTCGTCAAAAATGGATTGACCAAGCACAATCGTTGAACTTGTATATTGCCGGTGCCAACGGTAAAAAACTTGACATCACCTACAAAATGGCTTGGTTACGTGGCTTAAAAACCACCTATTACCTTCGTGCTTTGGGTGCAACGTCTGCTGAAAAATCAACCATTAACACTGGCGCGTTGAATGCAGTTAAACCAACGACGGTTGCCGCTGCAGCAGCAACACCAGTTGTGGCTGAGAAAAAAGCTGAAGTGGTTGCAGAAGATGACGGCTTTAGCCAAGCTGCACCTGTACCACAAGCATGTTCAATTGATAATCCTGACTGCGAAGCATGTCAGTAAAAGTTAAGAGTCGCTAAATTCGTTTAGCGACTCTAGTTCGTTTAGGGGTAAAGACAGATGTTTGAAGGTTTATCTAACAGCTATGCACTGGGATTACTGGCATATGTCTTTACCTATATTTTTCTATGCTTACCGATTGTATATCTCATCTATAAAGTGCAAAAAGAAAAGCGTAAGTAAACCCGTAGTCTAGATTGATATTTTGATTCAGCACATCTGTTTCAATCGACAAAACTCAGTTTTGCTTACTCAAAATGAGCGTATAGTAATGGCATCTTCGCTGTGAGATGTCTGATAAAAGATATACAACAACGAAGAGAGAACCATTATGTCTATCCTAAGTTGGGACGATTTAGAAGATGATTCGCAAAAACCGACTACACCAGAGTCCAAGTCTGCGCCCATCCAACCGCAAGAAGCGCCTCATACGCAAATGGTATCTGAGCCGCAGCCATCACCGCAGAATGTGGCAACTGCTCAACCCGTTGGAACCACTACCGGTGGAACAACAGATTCAACCGATCCGTTGGCTCGAGCATCTGAATCCTTAAAACATTTAGATATTAGCGCTGGCGTTGAAGAGCTTGAAACAGGTGCAGCACGCGTGCGTGTTGACGACAAAGCCATGATTAACTGCCGTGCAGACTTAAACCAATTGGTGCCATTTAAATATGAATGGGCTTGGCAAAAGTACCTAGATGGTTGTGCCAACCACTGGATGCCGCAAGAAGTTAACATGAACCACGACATTGCATTGTGGAAATCTGAAAATGGCTTAACTGAAGATGAGCGTGTGATTGTCAAACGCAATCTAGGCTTCTTCTCGACTGCCGATTCTTTGGTTGCTAACAATTTGGTCTTGGCGATTTATCGTTTAATTACCAATCCAGAATGCCGTCAGTACATTTTGCGTCAAGCCTTTGAAGAAGCGATTCACACCCATGCCTATCAATATTGTATTGAATCTTTAGGGATGGATGAAGGTGAAATCTTCAATATGTATCATGAAATTCCAAGCGTTGCCCGTAAAGCCGCGTGGGGATTAAAATATACGCAGTCTTTGAGTGATCCAAAGTTTGAAACAGGTACACCTGAAAAAGATCAGCAATTGCTTCGTAATTTAATTGCGTTCTATTGCGTGCTTGAAGGGATTTTCTTCTATTGTGGCTTTACTCAAATTTTGAGTATGGGTCGCCGCAATAAAATGAACGGCGTTTCTGAACAGTTCCAGTATATTTTGCGCGATGAGTCGATGCACGTAAACTTCGGAATTGATATGATTAACCAAATCAAGATCGAAAACCCGCATTTGTGGACAGCAGAGTTCCAACAAGAAGCAACGCAAATGATTTTAGAAGGCACCATGCTAGAAATTGAATATGCGCGTGACACCATGCCACGTGGCGTATTGGGTATGAATGCCGCGATGATGGAAGAATATTTAAAATTCATCTGTAACCGTCGTCTAGCTCAGCTGGGTTTGCCTGAGCAATACCCTGGCGTAAACAATCCATTCCAATGGATGTCTGAGATGATGGACTTGCGTAAAGAGAAGAATTTCTTCGAGACGCGTGTAACAGATTATCAGACTGGCGGTGCGTTGAGCTGGTAATTGCTGTTCCGCGTCACACGACACATAAGTTGTCATTTGCGACGCATAAGATGTCATTGAGCGACACATAAGTTGTCATTGATAAAGAAACCACCATTAATGGCGGTTTCTTTAACTTAACAACCCTTATATTAGTTAAAACTTATGCATGATTTAAATTATTAAAAAAATTTGAATAAAATTTTTGTTCAATTTTATCAGCCTCTAAATAAATACCTAATTCATGATAGAGATCGTTGTTCTTATAGTTACCTGAAGAATCAGAAGACATCCAGTTTAAGCTTGTGATAACAATATGATTTTTATCCCAAGCCAACACTTTGGCGTGGCTATGATTTCCAGAAGGTGGAGAATGAAGTTTTAATGCAATTTTATCGTTGTCTATACTGTTAGAGAACTTTTGCACTTGCTTATGATCAAAAATTTCTTTATCGACTGTAGAGTAAAATGCTGAAACACGTACCCTACAAGTTGATAAACTATCCCAAATACTTCTATGTAGATTTGGGCTTATTTTATCACTTAATAAGGTAACTCTATGTTCTGCTTTCTTAGCTTCGTGTATATATCGCAAATGATGCCCTTTGAGTAAAAGTGAAACATTAATATTTTTTTCATTGTCTTGATTAGAGCTAGGTTTAATACTTTGAGCCAAATCCAATAATTCTGAACCTAAATAGTTATTAATTAATTTTGCACCAGTAGTCAAACTAGCTGATATTTGAATCATTTCTTTTGAAAAATCATTATCTTGAATAAATACAGAAGCTTCATAACGATTAAATTCTGAGAAAAACCAATTACAAGATCCTATTAACGAACAATGATTATTTTCAGTATCCCAAAGCAAATATTTAGCATGAGACCCTGTCTGGATTTCATGTAAAATAATCCTTCCATTGTAATCACAATAAAGCTTTTTAAATTGTGAGGTAATCTCTTCAAAGTTTCTTAATTCTTTTTCTCTAATATCAGGTGAATCGAAATCATCTTTACCCCATAAAATAATAACTTTAACTCCTCTGTTAACGGCATCTAATAGTTCACTTAAATAGAGATTTATTCTAGATGGACGAATAAAAGTAGAATGAATTATTAAATAGTTTTTACACTCACGAATAGCATCAAGAAATTTTTGAAGATGCTCATTCCCTCCTAAAATAAGTGAAACATGCTTTTCAGATATCTTATAACTTTTGGGAGGATTTGCTAAATTTTCTGAACTATCATCCCCGACATATTGATATGTTTCTTTTATACTCTCATTGTTCCTCTGACTTTCGATTAATCGCTTTTTAATTTCTGTAGACAAATATTCTTTAAAGGAGTAACCAAAAATAGAGCAATAATCATTACTAGATGTTGGATTGAGATAATTCTCATAAAAATGTATATCTATTTCATTATTTTTATTGATTTTTGCATTAAATATTAAGTACCTATTAACTGATAAACTTCTATCCAATGGTGGCGATACAGAAATAAGCTCTTCATTCGGTTGGGTAACAGCACAGCTAAGTTCTTGTGTATCAAGAATATATGGATGCGGTATATTCTTAATATTAATATATCTTTTATTATCCCAACTATTAACTAAAGTATTGATTTCAGCCTCATTATAGGTAGTAATAAAAGAGTGGTTACACAATCCTAAATACTGACCATTTGTAAGATTAACTAGAAAATCTCTATATGTATAAAATTCTTTTTTTATCGAAGGCAATTCAGAAGCTTTTGCAATAAATTTACCACGCTCAGTAATTCTTACACTAATACTCTTAGGCTCTTGAATAATTTCAATCCAATTTAATTTTAAAAATGGTAGAAGCATTTGAACTAAAATTTGTCTACGAATACCAGAATATGCTGACAATTTATCAATAGTAAATTCATTATCTGCAATAGTTCTCAACAATAAATGGTCGATAATATTCCAATTACTTTTCTTTTTAAAAGTAAATAGATTAGTCCCGTAAGAAAAAGGAACAATGAGATAAAAAGGTTGTGCTTTTTTAGAACGTTTAGAATTGGATGATTTCATATTATATAGCTTACGAAAATTGATAAAGGTAAAATTTATTTAAAAAATTGGCTTATATGAGAAGTAATATCTATCTTCTTAATTGGACTAACACACTCTTTATTTATATTAGGTTCTTCGTTGACCCATTTACATAATGTGTCTATAAATTGATAGTCATTAATAATATCCAATTTTTTCTCAAATGGTGCTCGATAAGCCCAATATTCGAACATTCCTATACTTCCAATTACAAACATTTGATATTTTGCTCTACTAAACATTACATTTAAACGTCTTTCATCAAGCAAAAAACCTAATGAACTCTTATCAGATTTATTGATGTTATGTCTGACAAGACTCACAATTACAAGATCCGCTTCCCCTCCTTGAAATGAATCAACTGTTTTACAAAGCTCCACCCCACAATTGAATCCTTTGCTTTTCAACTTATTAATTAAATTTTCCTCATTAATCATTTCATTAATTTTAACAATTTGATTTTTATAAGGAGTTAGAATAACTATTGATGGATTTTTTTTAGCTACTTCTGTGACTTGAACTACTTCTAACATTCTTCTGATAACATCAACTTCTGCCTCATTAGCCAAATTATTTTCAAGTGGCCTAGCTTCTAGCAATTTATTAGGATCACAAATGTCGAGCCAAATAAAACCTTTATTTTTATTTAAATCTGGCAAATCAGAGCATATTGAAAACTTGAATGGCCTATTAATTGTGAACCGTACCGGATTTATCGGAGACATTTTATCTAAGTTAGGCCACCTGACCTAACGGATTTATCTTAGCATAGTACATCGCTTCATATTCAAATGGTGATACATATCCAATTGCACTATGTAGCCGTTTTTTATTAAACCAATCCACCCAATTCAATGTTGCCAGTTCAACATCGGATAGACCCGTCCAATCAGATTTCAAATATTCAATCACCTCCATTTTGTATAAACCATTCACTGTTTCAGCCAAAGCATTATCGTATGAATCACCTGTAGTACCGACAGAAGCTTTTACATTCGCTGCCTCTAGGCGATTGGTATAGCGAATCGATAAATATTGCACGCCTCGATCGGAGTGATGAATCACATTCTTTGGCATACCTCGATCATGTAATGCTTGCTCTAATGCATCGAGCACCATATCCGTATTCATACGTGTTGAAACTTTCCAGCCTACGATTGCTCGTGAAAATACATCAATAATAAATGCCGTATAGACCCAGCCTGAATTGGTCTGAATATAGGTGAAGTCAGCCACCCAAAGGTTATTCGGGTGTTGTGCCGTAAAATCACGTTTCACTAAATCATCTGCACGTTTTTGATCATCACGGCTACGTGTAGTT
>NZ_VTDU01000030.1:0-21072 GCF_035615615.1 Acinetobacter sp. MD2(2019)
TATAGCTAAAAATATAAAGTTTGCTACACTATAAAAAAACCTACTAGCTACTGTTATGCCTAAGCCATATTCCAATGATCTTCGCCACAAAGCTCTGAACTACTACAAAGAATGCCAGAATAAATCTAAAACTTGTACCATTTTTAAGATCGCAAGAACCACTCTAGATCTATGGATCAAACTTGAAAAGCATCAGGGAAATGCAAATAGACCTCATCCCGACAAAGCAGGTCGACCCTATAAAATTAAAGACTTACAAGCGTTCAAAAGCTTTGTTGAAACAACAGCATTTTCACAGGCTAAAGATCTAGTGCCATTATTCGAACAAACATTTGGTTATTGCATCAGCTATGCAAATATCTTATTTGCTTTAAAAAAGCTGGGGTGGAGTCATAAAAAAAGAGTTTTCTCTACAGACAATCCTGCAAAATAGGACGGGCAGTATTCCAATGGTTTCTCCCACAATGGAAACAGCAATATGGTGAAGAACACATTTTATATATGGATGAATCTGGCATAAATAGCAATGAAGTTGCAGATTATGGTTGGTCTGAGAAAGGAAAACGTTGTCATGCAATAAAATCAGGTGGGCATGGAACTAGACTGAGTATGATCAGTGCTGTTTGCTCAAATGCAGCTTTTAAATTCATTGCACCCTTCATCTTTCAGGGTTCATGTGATCGCAGCACTTTTGCTGGATGGCTTGAATATTTACTCAAAGGTTTACCCAAAGATAAAAGTGGTCAGCACCAAAAGCACCTATTAATTTTAGACAACGCTTCGATTCACAAAGGTAAAGAAATTGATGAATTGGCTACTCAATACAATGCCAGACTCATGTATTTACCCACTTATAGCCCTGATTTTAATCCAATTGAAAAAGCATGGTCGGTTTTAAAAAGAAAAGTACGAAATATTGTCAGTCAAAAACATAAAAATGTTATCGAAGCTTTAGATATAGCATTTAATGAAATGTAGTAAACTTTTTTAATCTAGCTATATGATTATAAAAATATGCATTACAGTTCGGTTGCTCAAGTCTATCTCGGTTGCTCAGCTGAAAATGTGCGTGAGGTGACCATTAGCACCGATGATGG
This sequence comes from Acinetobacter sp. MD2(2019), assembly GCF_035615615.1. Classification (NCBI taxonomy): domain Bacteria; kingdom Pseudomonadati; phylum Pseudomonadota; class Gammaproteobacteria; order Moraxellales; family Moraxellaceae; genus Acinetobacter; species Acinetobacter sp. MD2(2019). Next base: position 1,098 of record NZ_VTDU01000030.1, read on the forward strand.
TTTGTCTTATACCTATAATTTTTAGACATGAGTAATAATCCAGCTTTATTTTCGCTTCTGTGTCTTATGGGAATAATCTTTATTCCCATAAGACCACCCATCAATACAAGTTGGAACAACATATTCCACTGTCTTTAAACCGAACTCAGACCTATCCGCTGGCAATCAAAGGTTTTTCTACGATGTCTTGTCACTCTTAAATAATGATTTCTAGCATGGTTGTTTAAACGGGTTTTTACAGCTTGCAAAGCGTGTTGAATCTGTTTGTCATCCAAACAATTTATTGGGATACCTTTTAAATCATGCTCTTCAAATGAAACGGCTCCATAGCCATTGGTTATATCCAACCATTGCTCACCGATTCTACGTGCATGATCCGTTAGAGTGACAGCTTGTGCCTGTCCAGCGTAGATAAAGAATAACTGAATATAGTAACCCTGCTCTGGATCATGTTTGATCTGCCATAGCACCGAATGAATTAAACGAAACAGCTCAGTATCTCTGGATTGAATTAACTTTAGAAAAGCACTGAGGTAAAGATCTAGATCATATAAGCGAATCACTGATAGCACTTCAGGTTTTATACCTAAATAAATGGGAAAGATGGTCAATTGATCTTGTTGTTGTATACATTCCAATAGAAAGCGTTCAGCCTTATTCACCTCGGTCTTATGCTGCTTCTGATCAGCTTGATAATCCGCTTCAATCAACCCGGCTTGATCTTGTAGGTATTTTATAAAACCTTCCACCACGTGATCAGGTAAGTCTTGAATAGAATCATAGAACTTAAACGCACTGGCTTTAAAGATAATCTGCTCAAGTAACTTAAACACAATGATTGCTGCAATGTAATTATTCCCATCAACAAAAAAACGTCTAGATTTCTTGATCAAGGGAATGATCTGCTGTTTGAATTGATCAACATTGATTTGATTAGCTAAGATTGCTTGAATAAAGTTTTCAATTTCACAAAATATTTGAGATTCGTTGTAAGTCGTCATGGTAAAACACATCCTAAGCTATTTATTTCATAGACTTAGGAGTGCCGTAACTTTTTAATGGTGAATTAATTTAGAATTCACATTGCTGCAAAGTTTGTGCAACACCTCTACGCCAATATACTTCAAATTGACCTGTTCCAAAGCTGCGCATATGCGGGATCTTTACTCGTAAATGCTGTGCATATTTTTCAGGATTGACCAGATACATAGCCGCATTCAATGCATTACTGGCTTCCACGGGATGACTGCATCGAATAGGCCCCACACCTAAGCGATTATTCCGCATAAACCTTTGCTTATGATTGGTGGTATTACAATTATAGTGCACGCCGATATTACCAGTAATACTATTCCACATTTGCCAAACCTGATCAGCGAGATACCAGTCTTTCTGACGTTTAGATGGATCATAGATCAGCAATAAATGACAATGATAGCCTTTATCTACCCCTTGCTCTAATGCCCATGCATACCCTCTCAGCCCCATGAAACATCCATCTTGATTTGCTATACGATTTCTTAAAATATCCATATGCTGTTGAACATCTTGAATACCTACATAAACCTGTTGTGCTTCGAGATAACCCAAATCAACACGTACAAATAAAAGTTTAGAATAATGGGTCATGAGTTTAGTCAGATACTGATACAGTGAATTTCGATTCTGCTGTTCTTGTTGGATAAAACAAGCTTGTTCTTTCCAATATTCATTTTGATATTGATAGAGTACACAGCATAGGATTGAAACTTGCTGATTGTTAAAATTTAAAATCTGTGATGTAGGTTGACCATTTAGAAAATGATCAATCAAATGCTTACACTGAATAAAATATTGAATAGATACAGCGTAGTGAAGCTGTGCTGAATAGAAGTGCTGAAAGGCTTCATATAATGTACTGAGTGAATGTTTGAACTGTTGTTCACTCATCTGTTCAAAACAAACGCTATAAACAAAGTCTTCAATCGCAATACAAAGATTAGATTCATTCCAAATCGGTGTAGTCAAATTCATGTTGTGATAGTCATCATGTTAGGATTCATATCACAGGCATGTCTGTAATTTTTTAATTATTTACCCGTATATATGAGTAAATAATCAATCAATAACAAAATAAAATATTGATAATTATATAATTAATATTAGATATAATAACTTTAATAACCCGCTAAGCCCCATCTATGACTTAACAGCGAATCGACTAGATCGACTGAGCATAGAACACATGAATTAACTTAACAGAGTAAAGCTAAAGTTAATTTTTAGGTTTTCTCAGATGACCTCTAAAAGATCTCGATGGCCCATATTTTTTCAATATAAAATCTTCATTTTCTCCCTGCTTCAATACTGAACTTAAAACTAAAAGTTCCATTTGCAATTGAAGTGGATAATAGTACTTTTCAGAAATAGTTATATAATTCAAAACTATATTGTAAAAATCCTCAAGCAAAACTTTATTATTTTTGCTTAAAAGGGTAATTGGCTGATTTAATGATTTAGATTTTGTATAAGCTAAAGGCGATAACTCTGCTGAATAAATTACTTTACCCGTTAAACGTCCATTACTTTTTAGCGCAAAAGCTTGCTCCCAGCACCTTAGTAGCGCTTCTATCAGAGAATCCTTATTGTACTTTTTACTATTAGCACAAAAAAATATACATCTGAAATATAATCCTTTTTCATCACTATATTCCCATAAACCGACATGACCTTTGATTGCTTCGAAATCAGGATAAGACCTTAAATTATTAAAAAATTGTTTCTTTTGATTATTTTTCTGGCTATCCATATGATGGATATGCCCATCCCACCAAAAATTTATTGATACAGCATATAAATCACCAAAATTATTTAAAAGATTCTGGATATAAGATTTATATTCACGTATTTTTTTATTGAATCTAGCTCGTTCGTATTGCAAATGCTTTTTAATTATTGGTTTTTCTAATTCTTCAATAAACACACATAAAATTTTCTCAACCAACTGAAGTTCGGTTAAAGATAAGTCTTCAACTTTAAGTTGACCAATCCTTTTATCAATAGCTTCGAATAATAAAATGTCACTGATTGAAGCTTTTCCATTCGCAAAATTAGCTCCTACCTCTCTCACATATTTATCAATTATTCTTAAAAATTCTACCAATTCTATAGATAATTCGGATCTATCAAACCCATCTTCTTTATTAACATCAAAAGATTCAAAAATAACTTCGTAAGGAAACCATTTCTTTGCCAAGGTTGTTGGTCTGAATTTAAAAACTGGAATATATTCATTTTCAAGCTGACTAAAATCTATGCCCTCTTGTAACTTTGAATTTTGTAACATCACTCCTTTTGAGCGAAAAATATCAGCAATAAAATGCTCTTTGTTTTTTATTTTCTGTAAATATTCTATTAGATGATTACTATCAGAATTACTAAGTTGCTGATATTTACTTATCAACTCATCAAATACATAATTAATTTCCGCTGAACTCATAGCTTTCAAGCCTAATTTCTCTTAAAAATAACGTACTATAAAACAAAAAATTACATGTTTAAACATATAAGTTTGTATTTAATTTAATATAAATAATTGTGTTGTATTTTATACTTTCAACTTTTATAAAATATATAAATAACAAAAGAAATTATTAAATGAAATAAATTACAAAAATAAGTGATAACCATTAATATTTAATAAAATCTCAAAATATACAGATAGAACAATTCAATCATTTTTTTCTTCTTCATCTATCATTAAAAATCACTACCCACTGATTTCAAGATTACCCATGCAGATTGTTTTTGATGGGACTATTCTGTCTTAAACTAAATTTAGAAAAACTTAACTAATTTATATTTATCTCATTTTTCTTATACAATTTAATGTAGATTCTTTTTAATGGCCCGATATTAATCAGGACCTAAAATACAAATAGGCAATTTACTTGTATGCCCTCTCTGATGACAGTAAAATGCTTACGTCTAGATCTTTTCTAATCCAAACCAACAATCAGTGTAAGTGTTGCTAATTTATATCAAGAACTTGGATAACCAGCATCGCCAGAATAAAACCTTTAATCATTTATTAATAAATGAATTCAAATAAACTGAAGTACTCTAACTTATCTGGGGGTATAATTGGGGGTAAAAATAAAAACACGCCATATCAATGTATTTATATTTCAATATTTTAAATTAATAATGTGACTCCCACCTTCCCGCCAAATTGCAAAAAATGCACCAAGATGCAGTAACGAAAGGCTTAATTCTAAATGGATTGAGCTTTTTTGTTGGGTAATGCCGTGTGCTTTTCAATCTACTGGAATCTGCTCATGCACTGAAGCGTGGCTAAGCTAACGCTATGGTCATCATAGCGCGCTAAGCTAGGATCGCGGTTACTTAGCTGCGAGGAAGCAGGGTTTTCAGGAATTTAATTCGATATTTAATTAAGTCAGATTGGCAGGCCAAGTCATAGACCACCTGACCTGAATTCATGCCTGCATCTGCGACAGTAAAATTACCACACTGTTTTTCCTTGTAATTAAGCCAAGCTTTTTGCGCATCATCTAATTCTTTTTTGGCTTCAGTCTGCTTGTAAACTTGCATGTAGGTTTGATTAAGTTGCTTCTTTAAAGATGAAACTTGCTTTGAGTAGCAAAAACCCACTTCATCCGTTGTAGTCAGGCTTGCGCAATCCGCCCAAACATTCACACTGCAAATGGCAGTTGCAAGTAATAGTAATTTCTTCATGATTCGTTGTTCCGTATCGTGGTTGTCGTACTGACGACAAGTATCAACCAATGCAGAATTTTAAACTAACGATACCATCAATGCCATTCAGTTCTAGGTTTGGAAAAACCTAGCCAAAGATGAATAAAAAACCGAAACCGTATCATCAAAACCATACAATGCTTAAATTTCCCTCACTCAAACTTGCAACACTACAACAACTTTTTAAGTTCAAATTTGGCATAATCAGCTCCTTCAAGTTATTCACTGTATTGATTTAAGTCGGTGCATTTATTTATGCGGTTAAAATTTGCGTGTTTGTTTTTTTCTGGGCTGCTCCTCGTCATTTGTGGATGCCGCCAACAGTCAAAGCCTACCATTCAAGAACAAGCCTCTGCGCCTAAAACTACAACGGTGTCGCTGTGTGATGATTTAAATACACAAATTCAAAAAATTAATAATCAAAGTGATCTCGCGGCATTAGAAAAAATTAATCAAAATATTCAGCACTGTTTACCTCAGCTGAGTTTTGAAGATAAAAAACAACTGATTTATGCCACAACCAATATGTATCAGCGCTTTTTAGCCACCAACCGAACCCCAGAGCAACAAGCTGCCTTTGAGCAATACGCCATTAACAACAGCATTAATCCGGCCTTTCGGCAAAATTATTTGGCCAATTTTAATCCGCGAGATCGTTATTTAATTGAGCATCAGGGCGAAGCCTTTTATGAATTGTATGATATTGGCGATGGCACCATTATTTACCGCCGTCAGCCAAATTATCTGCTCAAGTTATTTGCGCCATCGTTACCCGAAGCGGAACGCGTTTTTATTGAAAATTTAGCCCAACAAAATCAGTTGTCGATTATTTCCAATGGCAATTTAGATTTATCTTGGAGTGAAATTTCACGCCGTGCTCAATTTTGGCAAGATTATATTCAGCATTATCCCAATAGTAGCTTTATTGATGATGCACAGCGCTTAAAATTTAAATATTCACAATTTTTATTCCACGGCACGCGTAATTTTCCAGTGTCGACCAGCTACTTAAATGAAAGTGATATTTATCCTGAAGCATTAAATGAAATTAAATTATTAGCCCAACAGTCGCCTTCAGCGTTGGGGAAACAGGCGCAAAAATTCTTAGAATTTACCACATTAACCACAAGCCAACGCGACCAACAAATTCCCTATGAGCTGAGTCCCGCCGAACAGCGTTCCGAGCAAAGTCGTATGATTAAAACCAATCGACAATTAGACCTGTATATGCGACTGTTTGACCCACTGGCCTTAGATGGAACCCATATTGCGCGCGATTGCTTAATTGATGCCATTTGTATTACCCACACTGGCAAAGTCACCAATAGTTTGATTGGCCCCACGCAATATTAACGCCAGCCACAAGGTTAAATTCCCCGAATCCTGTTCAGCATTAAACAGTGCAGTGCTGCAAAATTATGCTACTATGACGACATGCTTGACGGAGCGCGAGTAACACCTCGCTGAGATCGTATAAATTCCAAGAATTTGATTACGAGTACCGTTGAACCTGATCAGGTTAAGACCTGCGTAGGAATCAAGTTATCAAAAAACTTATGCTCTCTGTGTCGTTCTATGGCATAGAAACCGTTGCCATCGTTTTTGGTTGCTTGATTCGTTAGTGTTTTTCATAAGGATCATGTCATGAACCAATTAACGAATCTTTCCCCTGCCGATCTATCGGCACAACATGAACAAGATGCTAAAGATCTGACCCGAATTTTACCAGCATCCAGTAAAGTCTATATTCAAGGCTCACGCCCAGATATCCAAGTGCCGATGCGGCAAATTGAACTGACCGACACCCCAACAGGATTAGGCGGTGAGAAAAATCCACCAGTGATGGTCTATGACACTTCAGGTGCGTATACCGACCCAGCAATCAACATCGATTTAAACCAAGGTCTACCACATGTTCGCCAAACATGGATTCAAGAACGTGAAGACACCGATATTCTCGACAGCTTAAGTTCAAACTTTGGACAAGAACGCCTGAAAGATATTCGCACTGCAAATATCCGTTTTGCCCACATTCAAAAACCGCGCCGTGCCAAAAAAGGCCAAAATGTCACCCAAATGCACTATGCCAAACAAGGCATTATCACCCCAGAAATGGAATATATCGCCATTCGTGAAAATCAGCGCCAACGTCATGATATCGACATGCGCCAACACGCAGGGCAAAATTTTGGTGCGAAAAATTTAACTGAAATTACCCCAGAATTTGTACGTCAGGAAGTTGCTGCTGGTCGCGCAATTATTCCGGCTAATATTAATCATCCTGAAATTGAACCGATGATTATTGGGCGTAATTTTTTGGTGAAGATTAATGCCAATATTGGCAACTCGGCCCTCGGTTCAAGCATTGATGAAGAAGTGGCGAAAATGACGTGGGCAACCCGTTGGGGTGCAGACACCATCATGGATTTATCGACCGGCAAAAATATTCATGAAACCCGCGAATGGATTATTCGTAATTCACCTGTTCCAATTGGCACAGTACCCATTTATCAAGCACTCGAGAAAGTCGATGGTGTGGCAGAAGACCTAACATGGGAAATTTTTAAAGACACTTTAATTGAGCAAGCCGAGCAAGGCGTGGATTATTTTACCATTCATGCAGGCGTGTTATTGCGCTATGTTCCGCTCACGGCAAATCGCTTAACCGGTATTGTCTCGCGCGGGGGGTCAATTATGGCGCAGTGGTGTTTGGCACATCATCAAGAAAACTTTTTATACACCCATTTCGATGAAATTTGCGAAATCATGAAAGCTTACGATGTCTCATTTAGTTTAGGCGATGGCTTGCGTCCGGGTTGTATTCAAGATGCCAATGATGCAGCGCAATTTGGTGAATTACGCACTTTAGGTGAACTAACCCATCGTGCATGGCAACATGATGTGCAAGTCATGATTGAAGGCCCCGGACATGTGCCAATGCACATGATTAAAGAAAATATGGACTTGCAACTTGAGGTTTGTAAGGAAGCGCCTTTTTATACCCTTGGCCCACTCACCACCGATATTGCACCGGGTTATGACCATATTACTTCAGCGATTGGCGCCGCCATGATTGGTTGGTATGGCACAGCGATGCTCTGCTATGTTACGCCGAAAGAGCATTTAGGTTTACCGAATAAAAAAGACGTGAAAGACGGTATTATTACCTACAAAATTGCCGCCCATGCAGCCGACCTTGCCAAAGGTCATCCCGGTGCGCAAGTGCGCGACAATGCACTGTCGAAAGCACGATTTGAATTTCGTTGGGACGATCAATTTAACTTAAGTTTAGACCCCGACACCGCACGCAGCATGCACGATGAAACCTTGCCCAAAGAGGCACATAAATCAGCGCATTTTTGCTCGATGTGTGGCCCTAAATTCTGCTCGATGAAAATCACTCAAAACGTGAGAGATTATGCAAAAAACCATAAAAGCGCGCAGCAATTAAATAATCAAATTCAAGAAGTTGAACAAGGCATGCAGCAAATGAATGTGGTCTATCAACAACAAGGGCAAAAACTTTATCATAAGCTGTAAATAAGTTTAAAAAGTATTTGCCTAGATCAAATTCTCAGTTAGGATGAAATGTAAACATTTCATCCTTTCTTAAACGATTATGACGATATTAAAGCACGCAAGTTATACGCCTGCAGATTTCAACATTGAACAGCGTGAATCTTTATACCAAGGCTTTACCCAACTGGAAAAAATAAGTTTTCGCCATCGTTTATTTGAGCAAAATAACTATACACGCGTCATAGAACGCGAATTGATTCAACGTAAAACTGCCGCAGGGGTTTTACTCTATAGTTCACAACAACAAAAATTTGCCCTGATTGAACAATTTCGTGTGGGCGCAATTGATGACCCACAATCGCCATGGCAACTTGAAATTATTGCAGGGGTGTTAGATGGTAATGAATCGCCTGAATGCTGTATTCGCCGCGAAACTTTAGAAGAAGCTGGTTGTGAATTGCAAGAAATACAACATTTATTTAGTTTTTATCCATCTGCCGGTGCATGCTCAGAGCTGTTTCATCTGTACGTTGCCGATGTAACCTTACCAGAACACGGCGGTATTTTTGGTCTTGCCGATGAAGGTGAGAATATTCAGCTGCATCTGTTTAATTATGCCGATATTACCCTGCTTTTTCAGCAACAACGATTGGCAAATGCACCGGTCATTATGGCGTTGCAATGGCTACAACAACAGATTGCCTTCAATAGCCCTTCTCTATTGTCGACTCAAAAAACGATGCACGGGTGACACATGGCCTTTTTATTAGAACCAGAATACACGATTATTCAAATCAGTGACACGCATCTGATGGAACATCCCGAACAAGCTTTTGTCGGGATGAATCCAGAACAGACGTTTCATGGTCTAATTCAACATATTGTGGCCACACATCCAAAAATTGATGCGATTTTACATACTGGCGATGTGGCTCAAGAAGCAACGACCGCCACTTATCAGCGTTATCTTGACTACATGCACAGCTTGAATATTCCTTTTTTTCAAGTGGCGGGCAACCATGATGATCTGCAGATATTCCCTTATCATCAAACATCGCGTATCAGTTACATCGAATTGGGCAATTGGGTGGTTATTTTAATAACCAGCGCCGTGACTGGACACACCGATGGTTATATTGATGAACAACAACTGGCCCAACTCACCGAATGGTTAGATCAGTTTAAAGAACGTGACATTATCTTGGCATGTCACCACAATCCCATCCAAATGGCATCATTCTGGCTTGACCAACATCGGCTTAAAAACCCTCAGCAACTATTAGAGATTGTGCTGCGCTATCCTCAAGTTAAAGCCATTATCCATGGTCATGTGCATCAAGATTTTTCTCAAGTCATCGAACATTTACAGATTTTAGCCGTGCCATCTACATCGGTTCAATTTAAGCCACTCAGTCAAGATTTTGCTTTAGATTTGGAGGCAGCCCCCGGCTATCGTTGTTTAACATTAGGCAAAGATGGGCATCTTGCATCTCAAATTTACCGCGTTCCTGCATTGTTGCCTAAAATAAATCAATTAATTTCAGGTTATTAACTTTTCATTTTTGTTCATTTAGATTACTTTAACTGCTCATGAAAAGTGATCCACAATGTTTCACAAAAAAGACTATTAAAATATGCGAAAAGTCTTTATGATGACCACCCTTTAAATGGCAAATTACCCTTAGGGGTAAAATAAAAACAACTTGCATATCACCATAGCGATTACGTAGATTTCGACGTATATGATGAGGAATGCCCTATTATGGCGAATGACAACCTAAACCACGTTTTAGATGAGAAAAATGTGAAGACTGCAAAATCGGCTAAGGCACATCCAGATAACAGTTCAACTGCAAGTTTATTTGGCATTGCACCCTATCAGCCGAAAAAAGACGAAGATTACATGTCTGACGGTCAGCTTGAACATTTCAGCAAAATTCTACAAGCTTGGAAAGCTGACCTCATGTCTGAAGTTGATCGTACGCTGAACAACATGCAAGATGAATCAACTGCTTTGCCCGATGTAAACGACCGTGCAACGCAAGAAGAAGAATTTGCAATTGAACTGCGTACGCGCGACCGCGAGCGTAAATTGATTCGTAAGATTGAACAATCTTTAGAAGCAATTAAAAATGATGACTACGGTTTTTGTGAAACGTGTGGTATCGAAATCGGTTTACGCCGTTTAGAAGCGCGTCCGACGGCAACCCTTTGTATCGACTGCAAAACATTAGCAGAAATCAAAGAGAAGCAGAACAAAGGCTAAATTTGGGTGAGCTGCGTGGTGACGTCAAATCCCACCCAAATGCAACAGCAAAATTCTGTTTTGCCACAAGCTTATGCTTATAAGGGTCGGTTTGCGCCATCGCCAACCGGCCCTTTGCATTTTGGTTCGTTGCTGACTGCGGTGGCCAGCTATTGCGATGCCAAGTCGCAACACGGCGAATGGTTGGTTCGCATTGAAGATACCGACATTCCTCGTATTTTTCCGCACAGCGAACAGCACATTTTACGCTGTATTGATGCCTTTGGTTTTGAACCAGATGCAGAGATTATTTTTCAAAAAGATCGCCTCGATATTTACCAGCACGTCATAGAGCAACTTAAAGCCCAAGATTGGGTTTATGCCTGCCAATGTACCCGTAAAATGCTGGGTTCCAATGCCATTTATCAGGAAACCTGTCGTCATTTACAACTGCCTTTTCAAGATCAAGCCATTCGTTTAAAAGTGATTGATCAACCGATTTGTTTTAACGATCGCCTACAAGGGCAGCATTGTTCCAACTTAAAACAAGATTTGGGCGATTTTGTACTGAAACGCCGCGATGGCATTATCAATTACCAATTGGCCGTCGTGGTCGATGATTATCTACAAGGCATTACCGATGTGGTACGCGGTGCAGATTTGCTCGATAACACCCAGCGGCAAATTTGGTTAGCACAGGTTTTGGGCTATCCAAAGCTCAATTATATGCACTTACCGTTGGCGATGAATGACCAAGGGCAAAAGCTCTCTAAACAAAATATGGCGCAGGCTTTAGACATTCAACACGCGCCGCACTTGTTGCAACAAGCGTTGCTTGCGCTCAAGCAAGCCCCTGTCGATTTAGACACCCCCAAACAGATGTTACAACAAGCCATCACACAATGGGATGTATGCCGTATTCCCAATCAGACACAGCTTTTAGGCAGCTATCAATAATCGGAAAATCTAAGCATCTGGCATAAAAAACCACGCATGAAAGCGTGGTTTTTTTATTTTTAGCAACGCATTTAAAAATTCGGAAGTTCTTTATCTGGATTAGATTGTTGCGTGGTGGCATCAATTTTCAGTACCAGCGTAATCATCACCGCACACATCATTAACGATGTTCCGCCATAACTAATAAACGGCAGCGTTAATCCTTTGGTGGGTAACATACCCATATTCATGCCGGCATTCACCAAAATCTGCATTAAGAAAATCATGCTAATGCCGTAAGATAAATAGCCTGCGCGCAAGTAATTATTTTTTAACGCGCGATGCCCAATATACACACAGCAAGCCAACATAATAAACTCTAAGGATAACACCGTTGCAATACCCATAAAGCCGAATTCTTCGCCTAAAATGGCCAACATAAAGTCGGTATGTGCTTCAGGCAAATAAGACATCTTTTGCATACTGTGTCCAAGTCCAACACCAAACCATTCTCCACGCCCAAATGCCATTAATGCGTTGGAAAGCTGATAACCTGAGCCCAACGGGTCTGCCCATGGATTCCAAAAAGAAACCGCGCGTTCTAATCGGTAAGGTTCAAATAAAATTAAGAACACCAAGGCGATCGCAATCGCACCGATATAAAACAAGAATTGAATGGCCGGTGCGCCAGCTAAAAAGAAGATGCCAAACATCATCATGACAATAACCACGGTCGCCCCTAAGTCGGGTTCTGCCAAAATCAGCCCAACAGTAATGGTCATTACACCGCCTAAACGCGCCAAACCCATCCAACTATTACGAACTTCGTGGGCACGGCGTACCACATAATCTGCGGTGAAAATCGCCATCATGACTTTGGCCACTTCGGTTGGCTGTAAGGTAAATCCTGCCAATCGAATCCAACGGGTTGAACCATTGACTTCGGTGCCGACAAACAAAGCAACAAACAATAAGCCAATGGTAATTAACCAAAACAAAAAGGTATTTCTAAACCAATATTCTAACGAGAATCTGGAGGTTATAAACGCCACAATAATTGCAACTACAATTGAAATGGCATGCCGTTCTAAAAAATAAAACGGATCATGCTGTTTGGCATCTGCATAGGGCATCGAGGCCGAGCCAACCATGATGGTCCCAATCATCAGCAATGATAAAACGCAAAAAATTAGCACATTCCGTGGCGTAATTTCTGCAGGTAACTTGGGTAAAATACGCTGTAATAACGCTTGTATTTTATGTCCTGTTGTATGTGCAAGACCTGCCATATCACTTTTCCTTCACGATTCTGCTGTTATGCCAATGCATGCACACAGGCAACAAATTGGTTTCCACGATCGGCATAGCCTTTAAACATATCAAAACTTGCACAGGCCGGTGACAGTAACACCACATCATGCGCGTGGGTTTCTTGCTGACACAGCGCCACAGCTTCTTGTAAGCTTTGGGCATGATATAACGTGGTTGTTCCCGCCAATGCCTGCTCAATTAAGTTGGCATCTTCACCAATTAATACGGCACATTTCACGTATTGTGAAACCGATGCAGCCAAGGCTTTAAAATCTTGCCCTTTGCCCTGCCCACCTAAAATGACAGCCACTTTACCCTGCTGTGCTTCAATGGCACGACCAAGGCCATCAATGGCGGCCAAAGTCGCGCCAATGTTGGTGCCTTTAGAGTCATTGTAATAACGCACATCGGCAATGCTGTCGACATATTCACAGCGGTGTTCTAAGCCTTTAAATGTTTTTAAGGTGTCGAGCATACTTGGCAATGGCAAACCGATGGCTTCGCCCAATGCCAAACAAGCCAGCGCATTGGCCACATTGTGGGTGCCTTGAATGTACATGTCAGAACTTTTAAGTAAGCGCTCACGCCCGCGTGCTAGCCAAATTGTGCCATCAAGGTCTTTTAAAATTCCATATTGATTCATGTCCGGTGCATTTAAACCAAAACTTTGCATGGGTGTTGCATCGGGTACAAAAGGACGAGTCAAACCATCATCGCGATTAAAAACGACTTTTTTAACCCCTTGGAAAATACGATGTTTGGCTTGATGATAGCCCATCATATCGCCATGACGGTCTAAATGATCTTCACTCATGTTTAACACAACCGCAACGGCCGCATTTAAATGTGAGGTGGTTTCTAATTGGAAGCTTGATAATTCAAGCACCAGTAATTCAGGTTGATCTTGAAGCAAATCTAGCGCGGGACGACCTAAGTTGCCACCAACAGCAACTTTTTTGCCCGCATGTTCTGCCATTAAGCCAAATAATGTGGTTACGGTACTTTTGGCATTAGAACCGGTAATGGCCACAATCGGCACGTCTGTGGCGCGGCGTAACAATTGAATATCGCTAATAACCGGAATGCCTTGTGCAATCGCTGCTTGAATTTCAGGCAACTGCGGCGCAAGTCCGGGGCTTAAAATAATTTCTTCTGCGCTTAACAGTAAATCGGTATCTATTTGTCCAAAATGCGTGGGTACATGGCTTGGAATTTGGTCATGTCCGGGAGGTGTTTCGCGAGAGTCAGTCACCGCGACCTGATAGCCGTGTTCAGCTAAAAAATTAACTGCCGAAACGCCGGATATACCTAATCCGACCACAACCTTTAAACCACCACGTTGTATTAACATGTTTGCCCCATCGCATTTTATTTTTAAACTTGGCAAATGTTAGCACTTTGCATTTCGGAATACTTTGCTCTGTATAGGCTTATCTGCTTTTTTTTGTATATTGCAATAAAAACTGCCCAAAAATGGGCAGTCTTTTAGGTCGAAGCGAGAGGACATTTATTTCCACTTTACCGCTTGTGTTTCAACCTTTACTTTTTTGGCAGGGGCATCGGTACTACATCCACAACCGCCGCCACACCCCATTGGCATTGCAGGGCGTAACCATTGAGCCAGTTTGTTTTGACCTTGTGCTTGGGCAAAATCGGCAAGGCTTGAAAAACATTTAAATGCCGTTTGTGGAAACACTTTTTTAAAGACATAAAGTGCACTCCAAATCACCAAAGCGGCAATGATTAAATAAGTGACCATCTTGACCTCCTCTTGCATTTATCCCAAATAATGAGATGCAATTTGATAGGTTAAAAATGCAGTGAAATAAGCTAAACCAAATAGATACGTCGTCACCCACGCAACCATTTTCCAAGAGCCTGTTTCACGGCGCACAGTGGCAAGGGTTGCCAAACAATGCGGTGCATAAATATACCATACTAAAAGTGATAAGCCTGTTGCAATACTCCAACCGCTACCCGGTGCAGTAATTAAATGGGTTAAGCCTTGGGCCATTGCATCGTCATTGGCAGCAGATAACGCATATACGGTACCTAAAGCGGCAACCATAACCTCACGTGCCGCCATACCCGGAATTAATGCAATACAGATTTGCCAATTAAAGCCAACTGGGGCAAATAACGGTTGCATGAAATGTCCAATGCGCCCGGCAAAACCATAATCAATTGCTGGCAGTGTGGCGTGGTCTGGTGCTTGCGGGAAAGAACATAAGAACCATAACAAGACTGACAAGGCAAAAATAATACCCGCCACGCGTTTCATAAAGATTTTAGCGCGGTCCATCAAACCAATCGCAATACTTTTCATGTTCGGGAAGCGGTAACTTGGCAATTCCATCAGCAACGTATGCGCAGATTTATCTTTTTGGAAGAACTTTAAGATAAATGCCACAATTAACGCACTCACAATCCCCGCCATATATAAAGCAAACAGCACCAAACCTTGTAAGTTAAAGATGCCCCAAATGGTTTTGCTGGGAATAAATGCCGAAATGAGCAAAGCGTAAACCGGTAGTCGTGCCGAACAAGTCATTAATGGCGCAACAAAAATCGTGGTTAAACGATCGCGTGGATCATTAATGGTTCGTGTTGCCATAATGCCGGGAACAGCACAGGCAAAACTGGACAATAACGGAATAAATGCGCGACCACTTAAGCCGGCTTTGTACATTAATTTGTCTAACAAGAATGCTGCGCGGGGTAAATAACCGGTTTCTTCCAAGAATAAAATGAAGAAAAATAAAAATAGAATTTGCGGTAAAAACACCAGTACGCTACTTGCGCCAGCAATAACACCATCGACCACCAAACTGTGCAGCAATGGTTCTGAAATGAAGTTTCCTATTTGCTCACCAAGCCAAGCAAAACCAGCTTCAATGGCATCCTGAAACGGTGCGGCCCAAGTAAAAACCGCCTGGAACACCACAAACATTAAAACGGTTAAAACCACAAAGCCCAACACGGGATGCAGCAAAATACGATCTAAGAATTCGGTGCGTTTATCTTCTTGCTCGTTAAACACCACCACATCTTTTAAAATGTCGTTAATTTTTTGATGATGATCGCCCACCAAACCGGTCAGTTCAGTTGCTGGTACGCTAAAATTGTCTGCCTCAAGTGCACCCAACAAGTTACTAACACCGGCACTGCTTTTGGCGACCGTTTCCACCACGGCAACGCCTAAGCGTTCAGATAGACGCTGCGCATTAATTTGAATACCGCGACGGCGTGCTTCATCCATCATATTCAAGACAATCAGCATCGGTTTACCTAGCTCGATCAGCTCAAGCACTAAACCCAAATGCAAACGTAAATTGGTGGCATCGACAATACACAACAACACATCTTGCTGACGCTCTGATTCAATTTTACCTAAACAGACATCGCGCGTGACGGCTTCGTCTGGGCTGGTCGCATTTAAACTATAGGTTCCTGGCAAATCTAGTACGCGTACATCACGTCCAGATGGCAACTGAAACAAGCCCACTTTACGTTCAACCGTTACGCCTGCATAGTTCCCGACCTTTTGCCGAGTTCCTGTAAGTTGGTTAAAAATAGAGGTTTTACCACAGTTTGGGTTACCAACCAGAGCGACTCTTAATGCTTCACTCATGCTTGAGTTCCTTCAAGTGTAATTTCAATTTTTTCTGCTTCTGCTTTTCTTAATGCAAAGCGTGTGAATCCAATCTGAATTAAAATCGGGTCTCCACCAAAAATACCTTTGGCGACCACTTTAATAAGCGCGCCGGGAATAAAGCCTAACGTTTCAAGTCGGCTTGCGACCGTGTCTGGTGTGCCCTGTTCGGTTGTTTTTTGGTTTACTTTGGTTATAACAGCAGCCTGCTTAACCTTTAATTCTGATAACAGCACAGCATTGCATCCGAAAATTTTTTGCTCATTATAGACTATAATGATAATAGTTTACATGGCGATTAAAAGCGAATCGCACGAATGGTTGCATGCTAAAAATCGACTTTAGGGCTGTTTTAAATTAAAGTGCAATGTTTCGGCAATAGATCGGTTGATCATGCAGACCAATAAAAAACCTCGAATTCCTGCACCTGTTCAAATCCCTAAACATTTAAGTTTTTTGCTCAGTTATCGCGACTTTTTGGTCTCACAAACGGTGAGTCCACATACCAGAAATGCCTATCTTTCCGACCTTATTCAGTGTAGTCAAAATATTAAAAAACCGTTAACCGAGTGGCATGAAACCGATATTTCCGATGTGCTGATTTTGCTCACCCAACAAGGCAAGAGCCCGCGCTCTATTGCAAGATGTATGTCTGCGCTGCGCTCGTTTTTTAAATTTTTACGCGAACAAAAACTGCGAACTGACAATCCTTTAGCGCAGCACAAAACTCCAAAATTGGGTCGGGCACTGCCTAAAGATATCTCTGAAGAACAGGTGGAAGCGCTCATTCATGCGCCCAATACCGATACTGCCTTAGGTCTACGCGACCGCTGCATGCTTGAAGTGCTGTATGCCTGCGGTTTACGTGTGACTGAATTGCTCAATTTACGTTTAGACATGCTGAACTTAAACCAAGGTTATTTACGTATTTTGGGTAAAGGCAATAAAGAACGCTTGGTACCCTTAGGACACATGTCGACTGAATGGCTACAACGTTATTTAACTGAATCTCGGCCGTTATTATTTAAGAGCAGTAGCGATTATATTTTTTTAACCCAACATGGCGGGCTGATGAGTCGACAAAACTTTTGGTATGCCATTAAACGCTATGCACTCATCGCTGGAATTGACAGCGATCTGTCACCGCATACCCTGCGACATGCCTTTGCAACCCATCTGTTAAACCACGGCGCAGATTTACGGGTCGTCCAAATGTTACTTGGACACAGCGATTTATCGACAACACAAATTTATACGCATGTGGCACAAGCACGAATGCAAGCCTTATATGCACAGCATCATCCTCGCGCTTAAGCCCGCAACCGATGAGTGGTTTTATCAGAAAGTTGACATGATGTAATGAAAATTCACGAAGCAGCAAGCGATTTTTGTTATGCTTCTTCTTTGTTTTGATTAAGCCTTATAAGGGTTCTCTATGTTTCTTCGCTCTTCTTCTCTTGCAGTGGCCACCCTTGTTGCCGCAAGCACCTTGTTAAGTGCCTGTTCTCAAGATAATAACCAACAAAAAACCGACAACACCCTGACAGCCACTGCGCCTGCAACAGGACAAGCTTCGCCAATTTTAGAGCGCAATGCAAAACAACGTTTAATTGACAACCTACAAAGTAAACTACAAAAAGCCAATATCAACGTTAAAATTGTAGATATCAAAAGTACAGAAATTCCAAACATCTATTGGGTGAATTTACAAGGCATGCCATCGGTTTATACCACCGCAGATGGCCAATATATTATTCAAGGTGATGTGTTACGTTTGGGCGATAAACAGCTTTATAACGTCAGTGAAAACCTACAAGCGGGTGAAAACAAAAAACTGCTTGCTGCGCTAAACCCCAAAGATTTAATTGTTTATCCCTCACAAGGCAAAACCAAACATGTAATTTATGTGTTTACCGATGCCAATTGCCCGTATTGCCATAAACTGCACGAGCATCTGCCAGAAATTAACGCCAAAGGCATTGAAGTGCGTTACATTGCTTGGCCACGTGGCGACCAATTCTTCCCTGCCATGGAAGCGATTTGGTGTAGCGCCGACCGTAAAGCCGCGTTCACGGCTGTGGTGCAAGGTCAGCAACTGCCAAGCACACAATGTAACAGCCCAGTTAAAGACCAGTACCAATTAGGTATGAATATTGGCGTGAATGGCACACCTGCTATTTATTCAGAAGATGGCAAATATTTAGGCGGCTATTTAAGCGCCGATGAAATTGAGCAGCGTTTAGCGAAATAATTTCACAGAAGGTGCAGAGTTCAGTCTGCACCTTCTTTGCCCAACAAAGATCAATCTAATACTGCTATTTTGTTAAAATTAATATAAAATACAATAATATAAAAATTATTCTTTTAAGGCAGTTATGTCATTTAATTCTCGCAACAAAAATAACAAGGCAAATTCTAATGGGTTCATTATTGCGCTGATTTTCTTATCTATTGTCTATAGCGCCTCAAGCTACCTGAAAAAGCATCGCGCTGCTGATTCCGCGCCAATCGAGAATGGCGCTGCAAACTCAGCAGAAAATCAGCCCAATCAACTATTATAGCTAGATTAAAAAAGTTTACTACATTTCATTAAATGCTATATCTAAAGCTTCGATAACATTTTTATGTTTTTGACTGACAATATTTCGTACTTTTCTTTTTAAAACCGACCATGCTTTTTCAATTGGATTAAAATCAGGGCTATAAGTGGGTAAATACATGAGTCTGGCATTGTATTGAGTAGCCAATTCATCAATTTCTTTACCTTTGTGAATCGAAGCGTTGTCTAAAATTAATAGGTGCTTTTGGTGCTGACCACTTTTATCTTTGGGTAAACCTTTGAGTAAATATTCAAGCCATCCAGCAAAAGTGCTGCGATCACATGAACCCTGAAAGATGAAGGGTGCAATGAATTTAAAAGCTGCATTTGAGCAAACAGCACTGATCATACTCAGTCTAGTTCCATGCCCACCTGATTTTATTGCATGACAACGTTTTCCTTTCTCAGACCAACCATAATCTGCAACTTCATTGCTATTTATGCCAGATTCATCCATATATAAAATGTGTTCTTCACCATATTGCTGTTTCCATTGTGGGAGAAACCATTGGAATACTGCCCGTCCTATTTTGCAGGATTGTCTGTAGAGAAAACTCTTTTTTTATGACTCCACCCCAGCTTTTTTAAAGCAAATAAGATATTTGCATAGCTGATGCAATAACCAAATGTTTGTTCGAATAATGGCACTAGATCTTTAGCCTGTGAAAATGCTGTTGTTTCAACAAAGCTTTTGAACGCTTGTAAGTCTTTAATTTTATAGGGTCGACCTGCTTTGTCGGGATGAGGTCTATTTGCATTTCCCTGATGCTTTTCAAGTTTGATCCATAGATCTAGAGTGGTTCTTGCGATCTTAAAAATGGTACAAGTTTTAGATTTATTCTGGCATTCTTTGTAGTAGTTCAGAGCTTTGTGGCGAAGATCATTGGAATATGGCTTAGGCATAACAGTAGCTAGTAGGTTTTTTTATAGTGTAGCAAACTTTATATTTTTAGCTATA
>NZ_VTDU01000031.1:0-20334 GCF_035615615.1 Acinetobacter sp. MD2(2019)
TTAACTGTGCGATTAATTTCATACGATTTCTCCAGCACAAAACCCCACTGATGTTGTAAAACTCAGCAGTTGATTGTGTATTGAGATGAATTAAGGCGCAGCGTGCCGATGTAAGGCTGGAATGGGAATGAATTGCCGATCGCGTGAGGGTGAATGCGATGTATGTGCGAGGGAAGCACAACAATATAATAGCGTCATAGATGACTCCTTAGGTTTAAGAAGTTCTACCGAATCACTGTCAATTGATTATGGTGGCAGAACGAAAGAGGGTTGACAGACTGAACCTAAGAATCAGCACACCCGAAGGTGTCCCCCTCCCGTTCTACCGCAGAGGGAGCACGAGGGCACACACCAAAAGAAGGGATCTTTTAGTGCACTTAGGAAACGGTCTGTCAAAACCGACTGGCAATGTAGGCCAGCTTCTGCATCATAATCGTTGATGAAAATCAGGTCAATTCCTCCTTGGTCTCATCGATCAAAATTAAAGAAATTAGGCGGAATAAAAAACAGATTCTAAAAAATTACAGTGACATAACATCTAAATGACCCGCATACGGTGAGCTTTAAATCATCCGTGATCCATTTACATTTTGCCTGCCGATCTTAAGCGGGCTTTTTTATGACAGGAATACTTCAGATGAATTTACCATGTCCTTATTGTCAATCGAGAGATACGGTATTACTCGAATCCCCACAGCATTTACCCACTATAAATGGCTCATCTGCACATTCAAATGAGGTGATGTCACCTTTAGCCTTGGCCGGTGTGGGAATGAGTCTTTCTAAAAGTTTAAATATCCCACCGCTTGCAGGGGCTTTGGCAGGGGTATTCATTGCAGGGATCTGGCTAATCATGACCGATGGTGCAAGCCAGTCTCATCCCAATCAGGTGTATTGCCCGCTTTATTACTGTAATGACTGCGATCGCGATTTTAGTCCGAGCATCCGCAATTAGGTTTTAAATGTATTCACTCAATAACTCTTTAACCCATTAAAGTCCATCAATTTAGTTTGATGACTAGACAACTTTTATAGGAAATAAAATCATGGCACATCAGATTGAACAAATGGCTTACGTGGGCGATACCCCTTGGCATGGACTTGGCAATCAACTTTCCCCACAGCAACCGATTGAAGTCTGGGCACAACAAGCAGGCATGGATTGGCGGATTGAATCCTCTAACGTCAATTACATGGCACAAAATGAACGGGGGCAAAGCATCATCATGCCTTTTGAAGAACAACGGGTGTTATATCGCTCTGATACCCATGCACCGTTGTCTGTGGTTAGCCAGCGCTTTCAAGAAGTTCAGCCCAAACAGATTCTCGAATTTTATCGGGATTTAACGGAGCAATCAGGCTTTGAGTTAGAAACTGCTGGGGTACTCAAAGGCGGTAAAAAGTTCTGGGCCTTGGCACGTACAGGACAAAGCAGCGCGTTAAAAGGCAAAGATGTCAGTAATGGCTATATTCTATTGGCAACCGCTTGTGATGGTACGCTTGCCACCACCGCACAATTTACCTCCATTCGTGTGGTCTGTAACAACACTTTGGCGATCGCCCTCAAAGGCCAGAGCAGCGGTGCAGGTGTGGTCAAAGTGCCGCACAGTACTCGCTTTGATGCAGAGAAGGTCAAACAACAACTCGGTATTTCCGTTCGGGCATGGGATGAACACATGTACCAGATGAAACAACTCAGTCAACGAAAAGTCACTCAAACCGAAGCAGCCGCCTATTTTGATGCTGTTTTCAATAACAGTAAACTCAGTATTGCAGAGCAGGACGATGGGATTATTCAGTTCTATCGTAAAGTCGCTTCACAAGCACAAGGCCAGTCTCGACCAAGCACACCTCAAACCGACCCTAAATCTGAACCGAATGGACGTGCAATGTCGAAGGTCATGAGCATGTTTAATGGACAAGGTCGTGGTGCGGAATTGAGTTCGGCCAAAGATACTGCTTATGGCCTACTGTGTAGCATGACGGAATTTGCAGACCATGAACGTCGAGCCATGAGTCAAGACCATCGTTTAGATTCAGCATGGTTTGGGGCAGGGGCTAACTTAAAACAACGTGGACTTGAACAGGCTTTAAGTTTAATTGCCTAGATTTAGATAGTTCAATATTTAGCTTGATCGGTCGACACCGATCAAGCTATCGATCATGTTACCGACTAAGTTGGCGTTCATGTTGAAACGCTGATCTAGCCAACTACCCATAAAGTAAAACAGTCTCTAAAACATACACTTTATTTCTTTTCATACCACGCAAAGCGATGTCTTCGGACATCGCTTTTTTTATGCGTCAAATTGAATCATTAAGGACAATCCGATGAATGCAACCCTTTCTCAGCCACAACCAACCAACACCCATTTAGCACCACCCTTATCTCGGCCTAAATTCTTTAGCGCCAAACGCTTTGTTGAAACCAAGCATTTAAGCCAAGAACAATGGCTTGAAGTTCGTCGCCAAGGCATAGGCAGTAGTGACTGTGCCGCAGCCTGTGGACTTAACCCTTATATGTCGATGCTTGAACTGTGGATGATTAAAACAGGCCGAATTCCGCAAAACATCAATGATGAAATTTCAGGACATGCCCCTTTATATTGGGGCCATCAACTCGAACCTTTAGTGGCTGAATACTACAGCCAACATACTCAGCACAAAGTCCGTCGGGTCAATGCCATCCTTCAGCATCCTGACCCCGACAAACATTTTATGTTGGCCAACTTAGATTATACCGTGGTGGGTGATCCAGAAGTACAAATTCTAGAATGTAAAACCGCAGGGGAGCATGGGGCTAAACTTTGGCGCGATGGTGTACCGCTGTACATTCTGTGCCAAGTACAACACCAATTGGCTGTTACAGGAAAACAAGCAGCGCATATCTGTGTCTTGATTTGTGGGCATGAAACCCGCATTTTTAAAGTCACCCGATCAGCATCCGTCATTGAACAGATCATTCAAGCTGAGCGTTACTTCTGGGAGTGCGTAGAAAAAGATACTCCACCTGAAGCCGATGCCAGTCGTTCAGCAGCCAAAGCCTTACAACTGCTGTATCCCGAACACATCCCTTTAAGCCTAACCGATCTTACTCAAGACCCACAGGCCAATCAACAATTCACCCAACTGATCCAAGCCCGAAACCAGATTGAAAAATATCAGGAGCAATTCGATTTATTGAAAAACCAACTTCAAGCCAAAATGCAGGAGAGTGAACGCGCCACCTTTCAAACCGGTTCATTGACATGGAAACGGGCCAAAGACTCGATCAGTCTAGATAGTAAAGCCTTACTTAAACAGCACCCTGAATACCTTGAGCAATTCCCACAACACAAACAAGGCAGTCGTCGCTTCAATATCTACAGCCATGATGATTAGGCCGGCATAGCCTAAGCAGGCTTTTAACCCATAAAACTAAAAAACCGCAAAGTCGCCCCTCTCGCCCATTCCTCAAAAAGAGGAACGGGCATTGGAACGGCGATGCGGGATTGAATCAATCCAAAGAAGTTTAGCAATCGGTATCCACAAGATAGACCGTGAACAGATGTCTTGTGCAATTGCTTGATCTCTTCTAGATAAAACTCTAACGCTGTAAATTAATAGTGAGAAATACAAAATGATAAAAGGCTTAGCGATTACACCACCGATTTTAGGACGGATCAGTATTGGCAAAATGGTCGAAAAGAACGGCAAACGCCTTCCTGAAAAAGATGACCAATTTACCCTTACTTCTCAAATCCAAAACAAGGACGGATGGATCAAACATCCATTGGATGAACAACTACGTGCCCAAGCACCGAATCAAAAACTCCGTTCAATTCCAGTACGGATGATCTTCAACGATCCTGAGCTGAACTTACGGGCAGAGTACAGTCTATTTGACCGACAAACAGGACGACCATTATGTATCGGCAATGGGGAAACTTGTCAGCGTAGAACCAGTCAAGGCATTGAACAACTGCCATGCCCATCCCCTGAAAGCTGTCCTTTGGCCCAAGGTGGCAACTGTAAGCCCTATGGCCGATTACATGTCAACTTAGATGAAGCGGATGAGTTTGGTAGTTTTATTTTTAGAACCACAGGTTTTAACAGCATTCGGACTTTGGCAGCACGTTTAAGTTATTACCACGCTGCATCGAATGGCTTGCTGTCATGTCTGCCTTTACAACTCACACTCAGAGGCAAGTCCACCACGCAGAGCTATCGCAGTCCTGTGTATTACGTGGACTTAACCTTAAGAGAGGGTATTTCATTACAACAGGCGATTCAAACGGCCAAGGAGATTGACCAACAGAGTAAAACCGCAGGCTTTAACCAACATGCGTTAGATCAAATGGCAAGACAAGGCTTTGCCAATGCAAGATTTGAGGTGGATGTAGAAGAAGGGCGGGATTTGTTGGAGGAGTTCTTTACTGAGGAAATATCTGTGTCAGAGCAATATTCACATGGGCATGATGTGGCACAGGTGCAAGCGCTGCAACAGGGTTTGCAGGGGAGTGTGAGGGTGGTGAATTGATTTATATCCGAAAGTTAATTTTTACAGAGGGCGCTATGATTTGAGCGAATTGTCGCTCGCATCAATGATTAGGAGTAAACATCATGAATGCGTTCACATGTCAGACTTTTCAGATGAATCAGATTATTAATATTAAAGAAGTGATTCAATTCACAAGTATTAGTCGTGCAAAGATCTATGAAATGATCAACGTTGATTCGAAGTACTATGATCCAAATTTTCCAAAACCAGTACGTTTAAGTGAATCACGTATTGGATGGGTGGCTTTGGAAGTTCATCAATGGATTGAAGTTAAGATTCAAAGTCGTTAAGCATGGGAGCGAACGCTCCCTTATTTTTATATTGATATATTGGGATTAAAATTGGTAAATAAGTCTTGATAAGTACACTATCTATATTTTTCAGTTCACTTTAGGGTAATATTAATTTTAACAACGATATTTTTTTGGATTTAAAATGACCAGTACCCAACAACGCGCACTATTACAACGCCAAATATGGCAGATTGCTAATAAAGTACGAGGCGCAGTTGATGGCTGGGATTTTAAACAATATGTATTGGGTACATTGTTCTACCGCTTTATTAGTGAAAATTTTGCTAATTATATTGAGGGTGGTGATGAGAGCATCAAATATGCTGAGTTACCCGATAGTGTTATTACAGCAGAAATTAAAGATGATGCAATAAAAACAAAAGGTTATTTTATTGCTCCTAGTCAACTGTTCAGCAATATTGAAAAAAATGCAAACAATAATAAAAACCTAAATACAGATTTAGCGGCTATTTTTTCTGCTATTGAAAGTTCAGCAAATGGCTACCCATCTGAGAAAGATATCAAAGGTTTATTTGCTGACTTCGATACAACTAGTAACCGTTTAGGTAATACAGTCAAAGATAAAAATATACGTTTAGCTGCTGTACTTAAAGGTGTGGCAGAATTGGATTTTGGTGACGATTTTAAAGATAGCCAAATCGATTTGTTTGGTGATGCTTATGAGTTTTTAATCTCTAATTATGCCGCAAATGCTGGTAAGTCGGGTGGTGAGTTCTTCACACCGCAGCATGTATCTAAACTGATTGCACAACTTGCAATGCATAAACAAACCAAAGTAAACAAAATTTATGACCCCGCATGTGGCTCAGGTTCTTTGCTTCTTCAAGCCAAGAAGCATTTTGATCAACATATCATCGAAGATGGTTTTTTTGGTCAGGAGATCAATCATACAACCTATAACTTAGCGCGTATGAATATGTTTTTGCACAATATTAATTACGATAAATTTAATATTCAACTCGGTGATACGCTACATCATCCTCATTTCATTGATGACAAGCCATTTGATGCAATTGTATCGAATCCACCGTATTCAGTGAAATGGATTGGTTCAGATGATCCAACACTCATTAATGATGATCGATTTGCTCCAGCAGGAGTACTAGCACCTAAGTCAAAAGCTGACTTTGCTTTTGTGTTGCATGCTTTAAGTTATCTATCTGCCAAAGGTCGAGCAGCAATCGTTTGCTTCCCTGGTATTTTCTATCGTGGTGGGGCAGAGCAGAAAATTCGTCAATATTTGGTCGATAATAATTATGTTGAAACAGTGATTTCACTTGCATCGAACCTGTTTTATGGTACGACCATCGCTGTAAATATTTTGGTGTTGTCAAAACATAAGACTGATAATACAACTCAATTTATTGATGCCAGTGGTTTATTTAAGAAAGAAACAAACAATAATATTCTGAATGATGCCCACATTGAACAGATCATGCAGGTGTTTGATAGTAAGGCTGATGTAGACCACTTTTCCAAGTCTGTGGCTTTTGATGCGATTCAAACAAATGACTACAACTTGTCTGTAAGTAGCTATGTTGAAGCAAAAGATACTCGTGTAGTCGTGCCCATTACCCAAATTAATGCCGAGCTTAAAACCACCGTGGCTAAAATTGACCTGCTTCGTAAAGATATTGATGCGATTGTGGCGAAGATTGAAGGGGGAAAAGAAGCATGATTTTTATGGAAAAGTTGTTCGATGATGCACAGGTTGGGTGGAAAGTATTGGGGGATGTCGCCAAATACGAACAACCAACAAAATACCTCGTCAAGACAACTAATTATAGTGAAGATTTTGAAACTCCAGTTTTGACTGCAGGCAAAACCTTCATTCTCGGCTATACAGATGAAATTGATGGGGTATATAAAGCATCAGAAAACCCTGTAATTATTTTCGATGATTTCACTACAGCAAATAGATGGGTAGATTTCGATTTCAAAGCAAAATCTTCAGCGATGAAAATGATCTCGTCGGTAGATGAGTCTAAAGTCTCTTCTAAATATATTTATTACTGGCTAAATACATTACCAAAAGAATTGGTTGAAGGTGATCATAAACGTCAATGGATCGGTAATTATGCTAAAAAAGAAATTCCAATCCCTTGCCCTGAAAACCCTAAAAAATCTCTTGAAATTCAAGCTGAAATTGTTCAAATTTTAGATAAATTCAGCGCAATGACCGCCGAGCTGACCGCCGAGCTTAACACAAGAACAAAACAATATAATTACTATCGTGATCAATTATTTAATTTTGAAGAGAGTGAGGTTGAGTGGCGAAAGTTGGGTGAAGTGGTGAGTATAAAGCATGGTAAAGATTGGAAATCACTAGGAATTGGAGATATACCTGTGTATGGCTCTGGTGGTGTTATGCAGTATGTAGATACTTTTGCATACGATAAACCGACTGTATTG
Source organism: Acinetobacter sp. MD2(2019) (assembly GCF_035615615.1). Classification (NCBI taxonomy): domain Bacteria; kingdom Pseudomonadati; phylum Pseudomonadota; class Gammaproteobacteria; order Moraxellales; family Moraxellaceae; genus Acinetobacter; species Acinetobacter sp. MD2(2019). The sequence goes on from NZ_VTDU01000031.1 coordinate 7,267, forward strand.
ATTCCACGGAAAGGTTCAATTACCAATATTTTTTATGTTGAATCACCATTTTGGAATGTTGATACAATCTATTATACAGAAATTGATACTAAGCAAATTATTCCTAAATTTTTTTATTACTTTATGAAAACAATTGACTTGATGCAACTAGATACTGGTTCTGGAAGGCCGAGCCTCACACAAGCAATTCTTAATGAAATTAAAGTACCAATCCCGTACTTAGATAAACAAGCCCACATCGTTACAGTTCTTGATAAATTTGATGCATTAACAAGCTCTATTACTGAAGGTTTACCGCGTGAAATCGAACTGCGTCAACAGCAGTATGAATACTATCGTGATTTGTTATTTAGCTTTCCAAATTCTGCAACGGTAGAAGCATAACATGAGTAATACTTTAGTCGAAGTTGCTCAGCAATTAAGAGATACTCAGAAGAAAGTGCAGTTAATTTATGCCTTCAATGGGACTGGAAAAACACGGTTATCAAATGAATTTAAAAACTTAATTACTCCAAAAAACGATGGGGAAGAGGAAAGTACTCTTTCACGTCAAAAAATTTTGTATTACAACGCATTTACCGAAGACTTGTTTTATTGGGATAATGATTTAGAAAGGGATTTAGAGCGTAAATTAAAAATCCAGAAAAATACTTTTACAGAATGGCTACTTACGCTTCTGAAGGACTTGGGACAAGATGGAAATATTATTAAATATTTTCAACACTATGTTAATAGTAAACTGACACCAAATTTCAGTGATGATTATTCAGAAGTCTCTTTTTCTCTAGAACGCGGAAATGATGAACAATTAGCAAATTTAAAAATTTCTAAAGGTGAAGAGAGTAACTTTATTTGGAGTATTTTTTATACTTTAATAGAACAAGTAGTAGAGACATTAAATGAAATTGATCCTGATTATCCAGAACCAACTATTTTTGATGAATTGGAGTATGTGTTTGTAGATGATCCAGTAAGTTCGTTGGATGAAAATCATTTGATAAAATTAGCAGTAGATTTTGCTTCACTGATCAAGTCGAATAATTCAGAAGTCCGTTTTATTATTACTACACATAATCCTCTCTTTTATAATGTTTTACACAACGAATTGGGTAGTGATGATAAAGAGTTAGGTTATAAAGCTAAAAATTTTGAAAAGTATCGGCTCGATAAGAAAGATAATAATTTGTATGAGATGGAAATTCAGAATAATGATTCTACATTTTGCTACCATCTACATTTAAAGGCAGAGCTTGAAAAAGCGAAAGATGAAGATAGGCTTAATAAGTATCATTTTAATTATCTTCGAAATATTTTAGAAAAAACGACTATTTTTTTTGGTTATAAAAAATGGTCAGATTTGTTGCCTCAAACAGTAGACGAAAGCAGAAACTTATATGAAAAAAGAATAATTAATTCACGCAGTCATTCTAAGTATTCTGGTGAGGAAGTAAAGGAACTCACAGAGGATGAAAAGCGTATTTTAATTCGCTTGATCGGACATCTTGATAAAATTTATAAACCAAATCTACGAGACGATCAGTCGGTCTAAAGGAATAATAATGAAAGAACTTAAAACTATTGCTGAGTCCACGAACTTTATTATTCTTGATAAATATATTAAGGAAACTCAAGCAGTTGATAGTTACCAAACGGAAGCTGACTTAGAGCGTGAACTCATTCAAGATTTGACTAATCAGGGCTATGATTTTTTATCTAATATAAAAAACGCTCAAGCTATGTTGAATAATGTGCGAGAGCAGTTACAGTTACTCAATAATGTACATTTTTTAGAGAGTGAATGGTCGCGTTTCGTTGAAACATATCTGGATAAATCAAGCGATAGTATCGTAGATAAAACTAGAAAAATTCATGATGACTATATTCATGATTTTGTTTTTGATGATGGGTGTATTCAAAACATCTATTTACTTGATAAAAAAAACATTGCTCGTAATAAAGTTCAAGTTATCAAACAGTTTGAACAAAAAGGTAATCATGCCAACCGTTATGATGTCACCATTTTGGTTAATGGTTTGCCATTGGTACAAGTTGAACTTAAAAAGCGTGGTATGGCGATCCGTGAAGCATTTAATCAAGTGCATCGTTACAGCAAAGAGAGTTTCAATAGTGAAAACTCACTGTATAAATACTTACAACTATTCGTTATTTCCAATGGTACAGATACTCGCTATTTTGCCAATACCACAGCACGTAATAAAAACAGTTTTGATTTTACAATGAACTGGGCAAAGTCAGATAACAGTCTCATTAAAGACCTAAAAGACTTTACCGCAACTTTTTTTCAAAAAAATACCTTACTCAACGTGTTATTGAATTACTCCGTATTTGATGTAAGCGATACTTTGCTTGTAATGCGTCCTTATCAAATTGCGGCAACAGAACGTATTTTGTGGAAAGTTAAAAGCTCATTTGAAGCCAAGACTTGGAGTCAAACTTCGAGTGGTGGGTTTATTTGGCACACTACTGGTTCAGGTAAAACCTTAACTAGTTTTAAAGCAGCTCGTTTAGCAACAGAACTTGATTTTATTTATAAGGTTTTTTTTGTGGTCGATCGCAAAGACCTTGATTATCAAACTATGAAGGAATACCAACGTTTTTCTCCTGACAGTGTAAACGGTTCTGAAAGTACAGCTGGATTAAAACGAAACTTGGAGAAAGATGATAATAAAATCATCGTAACGACTATCCAAAAGCTAAATATCTTGATGAAAACTGAGAATGATTTGCCAATATATAACAAGCAAGCCATGTTTATATTTGATGAATGTCACCGAAGTCAGTTTGGTGAAGCGCAGAAAAATTTAAAGAAAAAATTCAAAAAATTTTACCAATTTGGTTTTACTGGAACCCCGATTTTTCCTGAAAATACATTAGGTAATGAAACGACAGCTAGCGTATTTGGTACTTACGACAAGAATAAAAATAGAGGTGCTTTGCATGCTTATGTAATCACCGATGCGATTCGTGATGAAAAAGTCCTTAAATTTAAAGTGGATTATAATGATGTACGTCCAAAATTTAAAAATATAGAAAAAGAACAAGATGTCAAAAAACTGAGTGCTTATGAAAATAAACAAGCTTTATTGCATCCAGATCGTATACGTGAAATTAGTCAGTACATCCTAACTAACTTCCGTCAGAAAACGCATCGTTTACAAGTAGGTGGTAAAGGCTTTAATGCCATGTTTGCGGTGAGTAGCGTAGATGCTGCTAAGTTGTATTATGAATGCTTAAAAGAGTTACAAAAAAATAGTGATAAGCCTTTAAAGATAGCAACTATTTTTTCATTTACTGCCAATGAAGAACAAGATGCTGTTGGTGATATTCAGGATGAAAGTTTTGAAGTGTCAGCTATGGATAGTAGTGCAAAAGAGTTTTTAAGTTCGGCTATTGCAGATTATAACGAATTATTTAAAACCAACTTTAGCGTTGACAGTAAGGGTTTTCAAAACTATTACCGTGATCTTGCCAAGCAAGTGAAAGCAAAAGAAATTGATTTACTCATTGTGGTGGGTATGTTCTTAACAGGATTTGATGCTCCGACATTGAATACTTTATTCGTAGATAAAAATCTACGTTATCATGGTTTAATGCAAGCTTATTCTCGTACAAATCGTATTTATGATGCGACCAAAACCTTTGGCAACATCATTACCTTCCGTGATTTAGAACAAGCAACGATTGATGCTATTAGATTGTTTGGTGATAACAATACTAAAAATTTCGTATTGGAAAAAAGTTATAAGGAATATATGGAGGGCTTTACCGATGTATTGACTGGTGAAGCACGGCGTGGTTTTGTAGAGGTTGTTAGAGATTTAGAGCAACGCTTTCCAAATCCGGATGAAATTTTTAAAGAATCAGATAAAAAAGCCTTTTCTAAATTATTTGGTGAATATTTGCGTGTCGAAAATGTACTGCAAAACTACGATGAGTTCGCTAGTTTAAAAGAGCTTCAAACGGTGGATATGAGTGATCTTGAGGCAGTAGAAGCATTTAAGCATAAATATTATTTAAGTGATGAAGATTTAGTTAAACTGCAATCGGTTAATATGCCAGCTGAACGGAAAATTCAAGATTACAGGTCTAGTTATAACGATATACGTGATTGGTTGCGTAGAGAAAAATTGGCTGAAGAAAAAGAGAAGTCGACTATTAACTGGGATGATGTAGTTTTTGAAGTTGATTTATTGAAGTCACAAGAGATTAATCTAGATTACATTTTAGAATTAATTTTTGAAAATAATAAAAAAGTGAAAGATAAGATAACTTTAGTTGAGGATATGCGTCGAGTGATTCGTGCTAGTCTAGGTAATCGAGCTAAAGAAAGTTTAATCGTTGATTTTATTAATCAAACTGATTTAGATCAGATTGAGGATAAAGCGAGTTTAATGGATGCTTTTTATACTTTTGCTCAAGCAGAACAACAGCGTGAAGTGCAGGAATTGATTAGCGATGAAAATTTGAATGAGGATGCGGCCAAACGTTATATCTCGAATTCTTTGAAGAGAGAGTTTGCGAGTGAAAATGGTACTGAGCTTAATGCAGTTCTGCCTAAGATGAGTCCATTAAATCCTCAATACTTAACCAAGAAGCAAAGTGTTTTCCAAAAAATTTCAATCTTAGTGGAAAAGTTTAAAAATGTAGGTGGGGATATTTGAATTTCACATAATTTCTCTGCCAAGTATGAAAATATAGGATTCTGTAGATTGTAAATCCTATAGAATCTTTTATTATTAAAAACTTATTTTAACTGTAATTTTTTTACAATCATAAAATTAACTGGGAGTGAAAGATTTGGATGATTTACAAAATTTAATTTTTAATGTTTTGTCAAAATATCCGAATTTAAGAGGGCGAGAAATTGCTAAAAAAATTAGTAAGGACAGACAAAAAGTAAATGCATTCCTTGATAAAAACAGAGATAAATTTCAGCAAGATGAAAATTATCAGTGGAGTAATTTAGAAAATAAAGAATTAGTGATCGAGTTTCCTAAAAAATGGGTTGATGCCAATCTTTTTGAATCTAATCTAGAATTTTACCCAAGCTTATTCGAGTTGCAAATTACGATACGCTTTGTTTTTAATGAACGTTTATTATTAGATGCAATTATTAGGTTACTTTGCTTAACTAATCAATTGTGTCAGAAAGGTAAATTAGTTTTTCTTGATTTTCGTAACTGTATAAATACTTTTACGTATCTAAGACGTTTAAGTTTTTTTAAGTATTTGCATGATTCAGCGCAGGTATTACCTAAAAGACCAAATCCAGAATCAGATGAAAAGTATCGGAATAACTCTGAAAATTTAATTGAGGTCTTTCCAATATGTTCTGAAGATATTAACAACGAAGATGTTTTTAGGATATCTCAAGTCTTAGAAGGTTCTTTCAATGAATATGAAAAACAGGTCCTTCTACCTAAATTGCAAATGTTTATCGGTAGTTTAATTGATAATGTCCGAGAACATGGATACTCAGATTTGACGGGGTATTCTGCCTTACAGATTTATAATATACCTAATTCTAATCAAAAGAAGATCGTACTTGTAATAGCTGACAATGGTTCTGGATTGATAAATACACTACGGAAAGCTTTAAATTACGAACATTATAAGAATATTGCTTTACCATTTCAGGAAAATAATATTGAAAGCAATAAGAGTTTAATTGCATATGTATTAAATAATGGTGGTATTACACAGACAGGTGTTGAAAATCGAGGCCTAGGATTAAATGAAGTACATTCAGCATTAGCCAAAATATCTAAAAAAGAGACAAGAGATCTATTAAATCTAGAAAATATCGAGGTCAAGGTCTCAATAAGACTTGATGACTGCAAATATCATTTCCCATATCAGTCAAACTATCTGAAAGACAAAGACTTGACGCATACTGGGGGGCTTACAAAAATGTATGGTACACAATTTATTTTAACGATAGTATTGACAAAGTAGCTTCTTCTGATTAAAAGAACGACATGAATGAGAATGCACACGTTATGAAACTAATAGACTATTGCTCAGGTAATCCTATGCCTTTTGGAAACCAAGAAGGTAAGAAAGTTTTCCCTCAATTGAAAGCTATAATTGATTCAGCATCAACTCAAAAAGTCTTTGAAATTTCGTTCGAGGGGATTAAATTTACAGATTCATCTTTTGCTAGAGAAAGTATATTGCTTTTAGCAAAAATGTATCGTGGAAACAAAGGAATTTATCTATCTCATTTTGATCCTAAAAATGTGGATATGCTTGATAACTGGGATTATGCAGCTGAAAAAGTGGAACAACCAATTCTGGTGAAAATGGGGGGGGATATCCGTTTGTTAGGAAATCAGCTTTCTAGTTCTAATAAGGAAGTATTTGATTTGGTTATGAAAGCTAAAGCTATAACTGCAAGTAAAGTTGCGACACAACTTGGTTTATCAGTACCCAATACAAGTACTAAATTGAAAAAGTTAGTTGATGAGGGCTACATTCTTAGAGTTGAAGAAGTAGCTGAATCTGGCGGCATAGAGTTTATTTACAAAAGTATTTGCTAAATTCTGCTTAAATATATTTACTTAATCAGAATAATCAGGTTAATATATAAGCAAGGGCAATTCAGGCCTTTATTTTTAATATCTGATTCATCAGATTTACTTAACCAGAATAAGGTGGTGCTATGGCTACAAATCCTCCATCAGGTGATGGACATCGTAATGGAATGGTTAAAGACCGTTCTCAGACTCAAACTCCAAGTGGTCATTGGGTTAAGCGTGACACAGGTACTGGGCGTTTTACGGATGTTAAAACATCTGAAAAAACACCTTTTAAAGGTGTACGTAAAGAAAAGTAAACAGTCTTTCAGTGATCAATGGCTTTTCGAAGCCATTGATCAGATCAATTAAATTTTTATTTAGAGGTTTTTAAAATGGCGCGTAAGCGAACGGTTAACTATGCGGTTGTTGATATCAAACTGTTGAAAGATGGGGTAACACCTGAAACATATGTAGCTCTTTTTGAAGAGCTTAAGAAGAATTATCGAGAGATCCCTTTAACACGGAACAACTATCTAAAACTTCGCTCAATAAAACCAATTGATGAAGATAACTTAGTGAAAGGTTTTACAGGTGAAATTTTTAGAAGTAATGGTCTAACAAGTGACTGGTATGATGAAGAAAAGGAGGAAAGACATAAAAATCAGAATGTTGGTGAAAGTTACATTCCACCGAATTTAAAGGCTAATCCACGGTTTTTCAAATTTGTTTTCTATCCTTTACATCAAAAATTAGTGTGTGAAGTAAAAGATCCAGAAAATGAAATAAGCGTTGGAATTCTTGAAGAGTTTCTAAGAAGCCTATTGGTTACTGAGAAATTGCAGACTAAATTTGGGCGAATTGTAGTAAGTACTGTCCCTGAGCTAATTACGGCTGAAAAAATCATTCAGTGTAAACAGCTTAAGAAAATTCATCTGAGCATTGAAAAACCATATTCAGAGAATCCTACAGATTTGGAAAAACAGATTCTTTCTGAAATGGAAGAGCAGAATGTTGATGTTTATATGCAAACATTCGTTGCTAGCAAAAATGTTTTTTTATCTTTAAATCAAAGAGCAAAAGATTTAGTCAAAATTGCAACGGAATATGGAGTTGTTGAGTATAAAGTTGAAAATGAAGAGGAGCTTATCGAAGACAAAAGTACAGCTATCTCCTATCCTTTGATTGAAAGAGTGCAATATGATCCTGATTTAATAAATCAATCAACTTTAATTCAGTCAAAAGGTTTAGAAATAGCTAGTAGTATAAAAAATGGATAACTGAAATTATATGGGAAGCATGGATGTTTCTCGATCTATTGTTTTTCTATTTAATTTAGGGGTTATTTAATTGGATTTGGTTTTAAAATATTTGCCACTCATTATTTTTATCTATCCAATTCTATCTTGGTTGGATAGTAGAAAGCGTTTTACTCATAATGCAAAATTTTATTCTGATAGAGCAGTTTCAGTAAAAAAATATGAAGAAGAATGTAGTCGAAAAGGTATAAAAGATCATGAAAAAAGTGCCTTTGCGCAAGCTTTGGCTGGCACAGATAAGTTAGGATTTAGAGACATAGATATTATCAAATCCAAATTTCCAGATGCCCTCTTTGTTATGATAAATAACCTGCAAAAGGTTAGAAAAAAAATTTCTATTGAAGTATTGAATGGTGAAGATGTATTTGTAGTTAAAAAAACTTTGAAAACATTACAATTTAGGCCATTTTGGTACTTCATTTTGTATTTTTCTTCAGTACCAATTATTATTTCCAATAGCTTACTAGTACTGTTGTTTGATAAATTAAACTGGAATTTAATATTAGTTGATGAAAATACATATCTGTTTGCACAATGGGCCTCATTAATTATTGGGATTGGAGTAGCTATAGTTGCAGCAATGAAATTTATTAATAATGAAGTTTTAGTATCTTTGATCAAAGATAAAAAAATGGTAATAAGTAAAGATGAATTTGAAAATAGTTTGATTTCACAAAATCTAGAATATAAAATTTAAAAACAATGGTGCATCCTATTTTGTATTAATATTGCTGGTGAGTGAAGAAATTTTATTTTTTAAATAGTGTATGGATTAGGATTTTTTATCTCTTAACCCATCAATAAAATCAGACCATTCCTGCATCATCTTTGTTCTATACTCAAGGTGTTGTGCGTGATTATACGCCTGAGAGATGGCATTACCAACGGTATGTGCTAACTGTATTTCAATAGCATCATGCATATAGCCTTGCTCATGTAATGTTGTTGATGCAAGTCCACGAAAACCATGCCCCGTCATTTTACCTGTATAGCCCATAGTGCGAATGGCACTTAATAGAGCGTTATTGCTTAACGGTTTTGCAGTACTGTGATTATAGAAAACAAATTGCTTATTACCTGTGAGAGGCTGTAGAGCTTGAATGAGCTCAAGAGCTTGTCTTGATAAAGGAACAATATGGGGTAAAGCCATCTTCATTTTATATGCAGGAATTCTCCATAAATAATTATCAAAATCAATCTCATTCCACTCCATATTAATGAGTTCAGCAGTTCTCACAAAAGTTAAGGTCATAAACTGTAAGGCTGTCTTAACGAGGATATTGCCGTGATAACGATCCATCCTTTCTAGAAAAGGTGGAAACTCAGAAATATCTAAGCGGGCCATGTGTTTCACTTTGCGAGGCTTGAGCGCTTCTTGAAGGTACGGTGTAGGATCATTCTCAATTAGTCCTTTGCGGATCGCATAACGAAAGATACGCCCAGCTAAAGGAATAGAGCGTTTAGCCATCTCTTGAGCACCGCGTACTTCAATTTGTTTAGCGCAAGCAAGGACATCTTTCCCTTTAATTTGATCAATAGGAATATTGCCTAAAGCAGGGAAAAGGTCTTTCTCAAATACAGATAAGTCGCGTAAATAAGTGCCTTCTTTAATGACGGGCTTACGATCCTCCATCCATTCCATAGCAAGCACTTTGAAAAGAATGCTTTCATCAATTTGTTGCTTCTTCTGCTTTTTCTCTTCATTAGGATTGATCCCATCTTTAAGCTTTAATCGAGCTTCATCTCTAGCACGGCGGGCCTGTGCAAGCGTAGTTTCAGGATATGTACCAATACTGAAAATATTCTCTTTACCATTTAAGCGGAACTTCATTCGCCAATGCATTCCTCCAGAAGGGGTGACCTCTAGATACATGCCTTTTTCATCAGAGTATTTGGTTTTCTTTTCTAAAGGTTTTATTTTTCTGACTTGAGCATCTGTAAGCATGGCAAGAATTCCGCAGAATTGGGGGTATAATTTTAGGGGTAAAATATTATACCCCCAGTTATACCCCCAACTACATCAAGCTTGCAATAGATAAAGTGGATTATATGAGATGTAAAAAAAGCTTAAACCCTTTAGATTTAAGCTTTTTTAGACCTTATGAGATTTCATAAGAATTAAATTTGGCGGTGAAGGTGGGATTCGAACCCACGATACGCTATAAACGTATACACACTTTCCAGGCGTGCTCCTTCAGCCACTCGGACACTTCACCAATTCGCGCGATCATACCGAAAAAAAATCAACCTGCCAAGCTACAAACATAGATTTTAAGCAAAAGCAGTCTTAGAGTGTTAAGATTGCGAAATAACAGCTTATGATAGTCGTTTTTTTATGCAACAAACTGCAAACAAAGCTCCATTACCCGCCATTACTCTAGCTGCATTAGGCGTGGTTTTTGGTGATATTGGAACGAGTCCGTTATATGCATTTGCACAGACATTTTCTAGTGCACATGTCAAAATTTCGGAGGCCACCGTTTTTGGTATTCTGTCGCTTATTTTTTGGTGTATTACCTTATCGATTAGCTTTAAATATGTATCGATTATTATGCGCGCAGACAACAACGGTGAAGGTGGCATTATGTCACTTTTGGCCTTATTGCTCAGAACCAAACGCATTGTTGATCAAAAGAAGATCTATTTAATTGCACTTGGATTCGTGGGCGCATCACTTTTCTTTGGTGATGGGATTATTACCCCTGCAATTTCGGTGCTTTCAGCCATTGAAGGTTTAAGCCTTGCCACACCAGCATTTGACAAGTGGCTGATGCCCATTGGAATTGGCATTTTAACCGCACTGTTTTTGGTGCAGCGACATGGTACCGCAACCATGGGCAAATTCTTTGGGCCAATCACGCTAACATGGTTTATTTCTATTGGTGCGCTTGGGCTGTGGAGTATTATTCAAACACCACATATCCTGTTGTTTATTAACCCGTATTGGGCAATTGAATTTGCAATTCAGCAACCCTTTGTTGCATTTATTGCTATGGGTTCAGTAGTTTTAACCTTAACCGGTGGTGAAGCGCTGTATGCAGATATGGGGCATTTTGGACGACTACCGATTCGTTTAGCTTGGTTTATTGTGGTGTGTCCGTGTTTGCTGCTGAATTATGCAGGGCAAGGCGCCTTATTACTGCGAGATGCATCTGCGGTATCCAACCCGTTTTACTTAATGGTTCCCGATTGGGCGTTATATCCAATTATTGGCTTGGCCACTGCTGCAGCGGTCATTGCATCGCAAGCGGTAATTACTGGCGTGTTTTCAATGGTGAATCAGGCCATTCAATTGCGTTATTTACCGCGATTAACCATTAATCACACCTCAGATGTCGAACAAGGGCAAATTTACGTGCCGTTTATTAACTGGGTGCTCTATATCTCAGTGTTAATTCTGATTATTTTATTTAAAAGCAGCAGTAATTTAGCCAGTGCGTATGGCGTTGCCGTCACCATGACCATGCTGTGTGTGACCATTCTTATTTCGGTCTTGGCTTATGGATCGTGGCGTTGGCCATGGTGGAAAGTTGCGTTATTTGCCATTCCATTTTTAATCCTCGATGGCATTTTTGTAGCATCAACTGCATTAAAAATTGTTTCCGGTGGATGGGTGCCTATCGTGATTGGCGCAGCCGCATTTACAATTTTAATGACATGGAAACGTGGTCGAGAAATTGTTTATGCGCGCCTTGAAAAAGACTCTTTGCCTTTAGATTTATTCATTAAAAGCATTGGCATGAGTGATGAAACCAAATATGTTCCCGGCGAGGCAGTATTCTTAACTGGCACACCAAATATCGTTCCGCATGCGATGCTACACAATATTAAGCACAATAAAGTCTTGCATGAACGTAATGTGTTGGTGACGGTGATCACCCAAGATATTCCTTATGTGCATGACGATGAACGCGTTTTTATAGAAAAACTGGATGAACGCTTTTATCGTATTTTTATTTATTATGGCTTTAAAGATCAGCCAAACGTGCCAAAAGCATTGGTGCAAGCGTATGCATCGCTTGGTTTTGAGCTGGATATGATGCAATTGAGCTTCTTTATTTCCAGAGATCGACTGATTCATACAGTGGGTGAAGGCATGTCGCCATGGCGAGAAAAACTGTTTATTTCGATGTATCGAAATACCAGTCCAGTCAGTGATTATTATCAGATTCCGACCAATCGTGTGGTAGAGCTAGGAAGCCAAATTGAAATCTAACCGTTAATTTTCAAGATATAAAAAACCAAGGAAAAATCCTTGGTTTTTTTATGGATATATTTTTTAAGGTGTAGCTGGTGGTGGCGTATCGGTTGCTGGCGCAGGTTGATATGCCACAGGTGGTGCAGGTGCATCATTTGGCTTAGCTGCAGGATCTGACGTTGTCGTTTCAGGCGTTACAGGTGTGTATTTGCCACTATTAATCAAGTCTTTTAATGAGCCGGGTTGCCCATTTACAGTTGTGCTGACTTTTGCTTGAGATAAGCTTTCTAGTGTTTCACCAGGTTGTACAGCCGATTCAGCAAAGGCGGCTGTAGTTGCGATTAAACCCACGCTTAACCCTACAACAATTGATAAATGACGCATGATTCACTCCAAATAAAAAATGAAGCTAAAACTAGCTACTTGAATTACTTAGACATTCCCATAAAATTGGACAATGATCAATGCTATGTACGCAATTTAAACAAAATATTACTGAAATAAGTGATCTAAGGATATTGCTTGCGTATTCAATGAGTTATTTTTTTGCTGATTTTGAAAAAAATGATTTTATTATTGAATGACCGCGCTGATGCGAAGCTATTTTAGATGTAGTCGAGGCATGAATTTTTGGTGCGTTAAAAGCGCATATGCAGAAAATTTATTTATATCTATAAACTTGTTTAACCTGAGAAACCCCATGAACATTAAAATGTTACTTTTATTGCCGCTTGGCTTTGTTTTTACTGCTGCTGGCTGTGCGGGCATTGGACCGAATGCAACCTATTATATGGGAACAACATCGTTTAAGTACGATCCAACATATGTAAGCTATATGGTGCAGTTAGGTGGGCATGAAATAGGAGGTGGCTTTGGGGGAGGGATGATGACATCTCCGGTAAAAGTCGGGCCACAAACGGTTACTTGGAAGGATGCAAAAACAGGTGAGCGACACTTTGCAAAAAACCAAGTGATCATCACCAAAGAACAATTAAAAGGGAAAAAGTATTTAGCC
>NZ_VTDU01000032.1:0-17107 GCF_035615615.1 Acinetobacter sp. MD2(2019)
GTTGTGGGGATGGGTGCCCATTCTGGCATTAAGGGCAAGGGCTTAATGCTCAAAGGTGGCGTGAGCAATATCAGCATTAAAAACCTAAATATTACCGATATTAATGAACAAGTCATCTGGGCGGGCGATGCGATTACGATTGATAATGCATCGAATGTGCTGATTGATCATAACTATATTGCACGAATCGGTCGTCAGTTTGTGGTGACTGGTTGGGGAGCGGCTAAAAATATTGTGATTAGCAACAATAATTTTGATGGCAGCACCGACTATGGGCATTATTGTGATCGTCGTCATTACTGGAATTTCTTATTTTTGGGCGACAAACAGACCATTAGCTTTAAGCAAAATTGGATTCATCAAACATCAGGACGTGCGCCTGAATTAGGGCAAGCAGATTCTGCATCTGGTTTAGGTTTGGTGCATGTGGTGAATAATTTGTATCAATCGAATTATTACATGGGGGTGCGCACCAGTCCGAAGGTGTTGGCTTTGGTTGAAGGCAATTATTACGATAATAGTGCTGCTTTAAAAGGTAAGTTTCAGCCAATTTTTAAGAAAACCGCCAACGATTTAATTTTTGCACCATCTTCAAGTAATCTTGGTCAGGCCAATAACGATTGTACTCGTCAGTTGGGGCGTAATTGTGAGGCAAACTTTAATAGCAATGCCGACCGTAGCGATGCCTTTGAGGTCAACGCTGACGTATTGTCGCGGCAATATGATTTAGCGATTAAAAATTTTGTGGGGACAACCCATCCGATGAAGGTGACTGCGGTTAAACAATTTGTTTTGGCAAATGCAGGGCCAAAATAAGGCTTGAGCCTTGAATTTTTTGTGTAAAAAAGACTGAATAATCAGTCTTTTTTATCTTTTTAAGCGTGAAAAACATTATAATTTTTAAACTTGATTATGGACAATCACATGCTTCAATTTAATTCATTGCGCGACCGCTTACTTATTTTATTTGCGGGAATTTCCTTTCTTTTGGGCTTATGCACTGTTTTTTCAATTGGTGAAATTGCATCGAAAAAAATGAAGCAGGCCAGTGGCGAAGCTTTATATGCTTCTGCGCAAAGTATTAGCAATATGCTGGCTACAAATTTAGCGGAACGCGAGCGTGAAATGGTGTTATTGAGTCAATCGCCATTTTTTGCTGCGGCGGACTTTAACGATCCGCAAGTTCAACAGCAGCTTGATCAGGTTAAAACCTCATATCAATATTATGCTTGGTTGGGAATTGCCAATTTATCGGGCAAAGTCACTGTTGCTGCCAACCAATTATTACAAGGCGCGGATGTTTCAGAGCGACCTTGGTTTATTAATGGGTTAAGTCATGTTTATTTGGGTGATGTGCATAAAGCCGTTTTATTGGCCAAAATTTTGCAGTCGAACAATCCAAGCGAGCCGATGCGATTTATCGATTTTGCCACACCCATTTACGACTTAAAAACCCATAAAGTAAAAGGCGTGTTGGCGGCCCATGCTGACTGGGGATGGGCAGGGCAAGTTTTAAAAACCGCATTGTCTGCAGATGCGCAAAAACAAGGTATTGAGGTTTTTATTGTTAATTCGCACGGTGAAATTTTGTATCCATTTAAAAGTATTGGGCAGGTGAATCCGCCAGATTTACAAAAAAATCGTGCCGAATATTTTACCGATTCATGGCATAGCAAACAGCAATATTTAACCACCGATGTTCCTGTGGTGTCTAAAACACAAATGGATTTAGGTTGGCGTGTCATGATCCGTCAGCCGATTAATATTGCGTTGGCTGACGTGCGCACCTTACAAAAGCAAATTCTGCTGATTGGTTTCATTCTTTCAGCGGTGTTGCTATTGATCACGTATAAATTGGCCGACAGTTTTAGTCGTCCAATTGCTAAATTAGCCAAAAAAGCCTATGCAGTACAGCAGGGCAATGATGAGATTCAATTTACCACTAAAAGCAGTATTTTAGAGTTACAGGGCTTGTCTGAATCTTTAGGTAGCATGACAGAAACGTTGTTGCAACAGAAAAAACAATTACAAGATGCCAATTCAACCCTCGAGCAAAAAGTAACAGAACGCACCCGTGAGTTGGAGCTTGCCAATACCGAACTTGAAAAACTTGCACGTTATGATGTGCTTACGGGCTTATATAATCGCCGTGCCAGTAACGATTACGCGCATGATCTATATCAACAATGGCAACGTTATCAGCAGGCTTATACCATTTTATTAATGGACATCGATTTTTTTAAAAAAATTAATGACAGTTATGGACACGAAGTGGGTGACAAAGTATTACAAGAAGTGGCCAAGCTGATTCCAATGGCACTGAGAAAAACGGATTTTGTCGCCCGTTTTGGTGGTGAGGAATTTTTGGTGTTGTTGCCTGCCACAGAACTAGACGGCGCAGTAATTTTAGCCGAACGGGTTCGTGAGCTGATTGCCCATAGCACAATTTTAGTGCAGCAACCGATAACCATGAGTATTGGTGTGAGCGAGGTGCAAGCGCAAGATGTGAGTACCGATGATGTGATTCGCCATGCTGATCAGTGTTTATACACGGCTAAAAAGCAAGGGCGAAATCGGGTTGTGGCAATGTAAAATATTTTGAGTGTTATTATTGGTTTTTGGTCAATATCTTATTCATTTATAAGAGAATAATTAGCGTAGATTTGCTGTGGATGGCATAAGATATGCTATATTTTATCCGTTCTTAAAAACGTAAAAATAGGTAAAAAATGGCAAAAGTTGCAGTTGTTTATTATTCAGGTTATGGCCACACCAAAGTCATTGCAGAAGTGTTTGCAAATGAAATTGACGCAGCTTTAATTGCAATTGATAAACAAGGTGATATTCAAGACGCAGACTGGGAAACATTAAATCAGGCCGATGCAATTGTATTCGGTGCACCAACATATATGGGTGCAGCGCCTTGGCAGTTTAAGAAATTTGCAGATGCAACATCGAAGGTTTGGTTCACTCGCGGTTGGCAAGATAAAGTCTTTGCAGGTTTCACCAACAGTGCAAGTTTAAATGGCGACAAACAAGTCACTTTAATTCAATTACAAACTTTAGCATCGCAACATGGCGGTATTTGGGTGAGCTTAGGTTTAGCGCCGTCAAATGCGAAAAATGCAACTCGTCAAGATGTCAATAATTTAGGCGGTTCAGTGGGGCTACTGGTACAAAGCCCATCGGATGCAAGCGTAGATGAAATCCCATCTGGCGATTTAGACACCGCAAAAGCCTATGCAAAACGCGTATTAAGCGTTGCCGAAAAATTAGCGGGCTAATTTTTAACAGATATAAGTAAAAAAATGACCGTTCCAGCCTAAATTGAAACGGTCATTGAATAAAAAACCAGCGTAAACGCTGGTTTTTTATGTATAGAATTAATCTTGTTTGTATTGTGGTGGTGGAATCTTAAAGCCTTTGGTTTTATAACCTAAGAATAGAATACCCACAACAGCCCAAATAATTCCCCATTTTAGTGCAACGTGGTCAATTTGAAGCCATAACGCACCAACAGCGATAAACCCTAACATTGGAATAACAACGTAGTTAAAGATATCTTTAGCGTTTTTGGTTCGACCTTCACGTAAGGCATATTGCGAAATCACGCAGAGGTTTACGAAACTAAACGCAGTTAATGCACCAAAACTAATCAGTGATACGACATGGTCAAGGTCTGTAAAGCCTGCTGAAAGTGCAATAATCCCCACTAAAATAATGTTGAATGCTGGAGAGTGTGTTTTTGTACTTAAACTACCGAAGTATTTTTTATTAAAAACACCATCTCGACCCATCACATACATTAAACGAGAAACCCCTGCATGCGCAGAAATACCAGACGCCATTACTGTGACAATTGCGAATGCAAGAATCACTGATTTAAACATTTCACCGCCCACAATACGTAAAATATCGGGTTGTGTTGCGTTTACATCTTGGAAGTATTGGCTTGGATTCCCTGGGAAAAACAGTTGCATGAAATAAGTTGCAACAATGAAGATAATCCCTGAAATAAGCGCGGTTAAGAAGATGGCACGTGGAAGGACTTTATCTGTATCTTTGGTTTCTTCTGCAAGCGAACTGAGCGCATCAAAACCTGTAAACGAGAAACACAAAATGGTTGCGCCTGTAATCAATGCGCCGACATTGGTTTTATCTCCAAAGAATGGCGTAGTTGACCAAAGCGTTGCATCATGCGTTGCCGATAGGCCCATAGTGTTCATTGCTGTGTTGCCAAGTGCTAATTGTTTGATGATCATCACAACAAAAATCACAATAACAAGGATTTGGAATAAAACGATTAAACCATTGAAATTCGCAACAAATTTAATGCCACGTAAATTCACCCATGTCATAAACAGCGTTAAACCAATCACCCACACCCAGTGATTTACTCCAGGGAACATATCTGTAAGATAAATTACCGCAAGTAAAATATTCACCATTGGACTTAAAATGTAGTCGAGAAGGGATGACCAACCGACCATAAAGCCCGCATTTGGATGGACTGCGCGTTGTACATAAGTATATGCAGAACCCGAAGATGGATAGCGGCGAATCATGTTTCCGTAGCTTAGTGCGGTAAATAAAACGGCAAGTAAGGCAAAGAAATAAGAGGTTGGAACATGTTGGATACTAGCTTCCGATACCATACCGAAGGTATCGAATAGGGTCATTGGTTGAATGTAGGCCAATCCAATAATAATAATATGGCCTAGAAGCAGAGTCTTTTGCAGTGATGCTGCCGGTTGAGTCCCAGAAGAATGTGTCAACGGCGTTATCCTCATAATCGTTGATCAAGGATCAGCTAAATTTTTAGGACCGTTTAGGACGAACGATCCCACCCACGATAAAACAAAGAGCGCAACTTTATATCAATTTGGTTAAATTTGACAGTTTTTCAGCTTTCTTTTGGTAAAACATTTAGCAAAAAATCTGCCAATGTTGAATATAATGCCGCATCTATTTCTTATATAACAAAAAAAGCACAATATTTAAATCAGATTGTACTTTTTTGACCAACAGAGTCACTCAATATCACCATGCTTTTTGCAAGATCTCTTTGAGTTGCTCTAGCGATGTTTCTTTCGGATTGTAAATAATCGAGCCATCGTTCCATGCTTTTTCGGCAATTTCATCGAACTGATTCTGTTGTACTTTTCCGGTTTCGCTTAATGTGCGCGGTAGTTTGGTGCGTTCAAATAGTCGATCTCGAATATCATACAGCGTTGAAATAGTTTTTTCTGCGCGCTCTGACGCTGGGGTTTGTGCATAAACTTCACTGCCAGCAAGTGGTAATAATAGTTCGGCAATTTTTTCACCATTCACACTTTTATTGTATTCAAGTACGTAAGGTAAAAATAAGTTCATGCACAAGCCATGCGGCAAATGTGCAACCGCACCCAATGAATGTCCAAGCGAGTGCACTAAACCGACCATTGAATTTGAAAAAGCAATGCCTGCCATGGTAGAGGCTTGAGCGAGTTCTAAACGTGCAGCGCTATCTTTAGGATGATCTAAAACCTGAAATAAGTTTTGGCTAATTTTTTTAATGGCAGCGGTAGAATAGGCATCGCTCATGGGATTGGCGGCCATACAACTGTAAGCTTCAATGGCATGCGTCATTGCATCCATTGCAGTCATTGCGGTCAGGTGTGGTGGTAAAGTTAAGGTCATGCGTGGGTCTAAAATGGCAGCATGTGGCATTAGGTAATACGATGCAAATGCCATTTTGACATTTTTTTCTGGGTCAGAGACGACCGCCACCATGGTAACTTCTGAACCCGTGCCAGAGGTGGTTGGAATGACAAAAAAGGGTTTGAGTGGTTTGGGTAAATTGTGTGCACCCGAATATTTAAGCAGGTCATCACCACCTTCTGACACTAAAATATTGGTGGCTTTGGCTGTATCGATAACTGAACCACCACCAATGGCAATAATGGCATCGCAATGATGTTCACGATAAGATTTTGCTGCTAGACGTACAGTTTCTAAACTCGAATCTGGTGGTACATCGTCAAAAATACTGCCAATTGCAACATCTGCTGTTATAAATGCAGCTTCAATTGGGGCAAGCAGTCCATTGGTGCGAACACCTTTATCGGTAATAATCAGCGGACACTTTGCCCCTAAGGTTGCCAGTTCAAAAGGGATATGTTCAAGTGCGGCATGACCGGCAATAAGTTTAACAGGGCAAAAAAACTCGTAATATGATTTGCTCATGGCTATACGTTCCCTTTTATGTAGGATTGTGCAATTTTGCAATAAATAGAACTGGCTGCTTTGATTTTTTCTTTGAAGCCGAGTGATTTTGGATACTCTTTGACTGCCATACTTGCCATAAATTTAGGCAAAATCAGTGCTTCCATTTTATTTAAACAGCGTACCAAACGCACTGCATAAGATAAGTCACCATCTGCAATCATGCGGTCATTGGCAAAGGCTTGCGCGGTACTTTCCTGAAAAGAAAACACCAAATAAGCATGGTTTAAGTGTTTAAAGGTAATGGTTAAATCAGGTTTATGTGTGTAGGTTTGTAGAAGTTGTAATTGTTTGTTTGGAGTAACTTGTGCAATAAACGCCGGCCCGTTGGGAAAGACATTCATCGACAAAATAAAGTTATCTGGAAATTTGGCGATTTCAGCTTGAATTTCTGGGTCTACTTGACTTGCAGTGACAAGGCCACGTCCAATCACATCCATCATGAGTTTGACGTAGCTGCGTTGCAGGCTATATTTCACTGGAGCTTTGGTCATTTTCATCCCTTTGATGCTGTTATGCATGAACATTACTTTAACTTATTTTTCAGTAATGACCTGTATCTCTTTAAAGTAATCTGTGCGTTTAAAATAATCAATCATATCTAAACTGAGTTGTTCAAAATTAGGATAATTATTGAGAAGATCAGAGAAACGTACCATTTCCAAACCTGCATAACCACAGGGATTAATACTTTGAAATCCAGTTAAGTCGCAATCAATATTTAGGGCTAAGCCGTGGTAACTACGACCTTTACGAATTTTAAAACCCAAAGAGCCAAATTTTCGACCATCGACATATACACCGGGCGCATCGGATTTGGCATAACCTTCAATGTTATATTTTTTGAGTAGGTCAATCATGAGTTGTTCGGCAAAGCTGACTAATGTCCGCACATTCCATTTTAAGCGGTTAAGATCAAACATGAAATAAATCACCATTTGCCCCGGGCCATGCCAAGTGACTTGTCCACCGCGGTCGGATTGTACAACAGGAATGTCGGTTGGAATAAGAATGTGTTCAGGTTTACCCGATTGTCCTTGAGTGAGTACCGCAGGGTGTTGCAAAATCCATAGCTGATCGGGAGAATTTTCGTCACGCTGTTCGGTATAGCTTTTCATTTCAATGAAACGCTCAGCATACGGGGTAAGGCTGCAATATTGGCGGATTAGAAGCGTGGGTTTTATTATTGCGTCTGTCACTGCAATCTGCCTTAAAAATTAAGAATAGGTCTTTATTATAAAACAGTTAGCATGAGATAAATGCATTTGTGTGCTGATAAAAAACACGCCCTGAAGCGTGTTTTTTTATTACAATGCCGTTTTAATCAGTGGGCAAGCAGCTAAGTCTGCATATAACGCATGCACTTGCTCTAATTCATCAAAACGCAACTGTGCGGTAAGAGAATGATATTTCCCTGTGCGAGATGGCGTGATGACTAAGCTTGCTTCATCAAACTCAGGAAAATGTTTTACTAAAATTCCAACCACCGCAACACGAAGTTCTTCACCTGCATTGCCGATGAGTTTAATAGGATAGTCCATTGGGAATACCCAAAGGTCTTCACGAAGTTCACGAGAAGGTGTGCGGTCTTCTAACATAATAGCCTCATTTTTAATATAAAAACGCCTGCAATCAGCGCAGGCGTTGTATTGATACATCTTATAATGGGGGGGTGAGAAAAAAAATCAAGCACCCATAGTTAAGATGATCTTAGTCATTTTCCAAGAACGAACGTAAGTGTTCTGAACGAGAAGGATGACGCAGTTTACGCAAAGCTTTGGCTTCAATCTGACGAATACGTTCACGCGTTACATCAAACTGTTTGCCGACTTCTTCTAAAGTATGGTCGGTTGGCATATCAATACCAAAACGCATTTTTAGAACTTTGGCTTCACGTTCAGTCAGGTTTTCTAATACTTCGCGTGTCGCTTCTTTTAAGCCTTCTGAAGTTGCAGCATCCACAGGTGACGTGATGTTCGAATCTTCAATAAAATCACCAAGATGAGAATCTTCATCATCACCAATTGGGGTTTCCATTGAAATTGGCTCTTTTGCAATTTTCAGCACTTTACGAACTTTGACTTCGTCCATTTCTAAACGTTCGCCTAATTCTTCAGGGGTTGGTTCGCGGCCCATTTCTTGTAGCAACTGACGAGAAACACGATTAATTTTGTTAATGGTTTCAATCATATGCACAGGAATACGAATAGTACGTGCTTGGTCTGCAATCGAACGGGTAATGGCTTGACGAATCCACCATGTTGCATACGTTGAGAACTTATAACCACGGCGATATTCAAACTTATCAACCGCTTTCATCAAACCGATGTTACCTTCTTGAATCAAATCTAAGAATTGTAAACCACGGTTGGTGTATTTTTTCGCAATTGAAATTACCAAACGTAAGTTGGCTTCGACCATTTCTTTTTTCGCACGGCGAGCTTTGGCTTCACCAATCGACATGCGTTTGGCAATATCTTTAATACCTTTGACGTTTAAGCCAAGGTATTGTTCGATGTCTGCAATTTTCTGTTGGAACGCCAACACATCAGGACGCACTTTTTCTAAATAACCGCGTGTTTCTGCTGGGGCTTTGGCAAGCTGCTCTTCAAACCATGCTGGATTCGATTCTTGACCCGGGAAAGTTGTACGGAACAAGTTGCGGTCCATACGGCCACGGCGAATCGCATAGCGCATAATTTCACGTTCAGCGGTACGAATTTGTTCGTGTGTGCCGCGAATCATTTCTGAAATAATGTCAAATAAACGTGGTGTAAATTTGAACATCATAAATACAGTTGCAAGCGAGCTGAGTGCTTCTTCAGATTCTGGCGCTGTACGACCATGTTTTTCAAAGGTGTTTTTGGCGTGAATCCATACTTGCTCTAATTCTGCAAAACGAGCTTTCGCAATTTCAGGGTCTGGACCTGATTCACCTTCAGAATCGTCATCGCTTTCAGACTCTTCTTCTTCATCGTCATCATCAAGCTTGACGTCTTTGGTTGGTTTTTCCGAAGCATCGTCTTCATCTTCAATTTCAGATTCTTCTTCCAATACTTCCGGAATATCTTCGTCAGATTCAGGGTCTAAATAACCTGATAAAATATCTGCTAGGCGGCGTTCGCCATTGTTATATTCTTCATATTCTTTTAAAACAACTTCAACCGCATTCGGCCAATATGCAATGGCATTTAAAACATCGCGAATACCTTCTTCGATGCGTTTGGCAATGCTAATTTCACCTTCGCGGGTCAGTAGTTCAACTGTACCCATTTCACGCATATACATACGAACAGGGTCGGTGGTGCGTCCCGGTTCGCTTTCAACTGAAGCGAGTACCGCAGCCGCTTCTTCTTCAGCAACTTCATCGCCCGATTCAGTCGATTCACCAAACATGGTATCGTCGGTTTCAGGCGCACGTTCATGCACAGGAATACCCACGTCTTGAAGCATTTGAATAATGTCTTCAATTTGTTCGCTTTCAGTGATCGAGTCTGGGAGATGATCGTTAACCTCAGCGTAAGTTAAATAACCTTGCTCTTTGCCTCGGCTAATCAGAGCCGCTACTTGAGAAGTAGGGGAATTCATATCGCTCATCTTTTGCTTACTCTCAGTTGAATCGGTGGCAGTGAAAAACCGTGCATGATAGCACACTTTAAGTGGTTTTTTTCAGTTCTCATGTGTTATCGACCTGTTTTACAGGCATTACAGCATAAAGTTTTATAAATATCGGGTTGTTCTAGTTTTTTTCAAGAGCTAAATCGCAAGGAATGCAATTTAATCCTAGATTGTATATATAAATACACAAAAATTATCGAGAAAAAAAGAGCAGTTTATTTGATCGTTAAAAAATATAAAAGTAGATAATTCTTGACAATATGGTGTGGTTGCGATAAATAGCCGATAAAACATTTATATTTTATGTTGAGGTAGTTTCAGTGTCTTCTACAGATTTTGAACTAGATGAGAGTTACGATGATGATGTCAGTTTCGATGAATCATCAAGTAAAATCACTGCAAAAGAGTCATTAGAAAAACGTCGTTTAATTGACGACCTGCTTGCGCAACGTCGTTTAGAACGCGAATTAAAAGAGTTTGATTACGATTTGGACGATGACGACGACTTTGAGGATGATGTTGAATAAAAGCGCTTAAACAAGTGCTTGAATCAATGTTATGCTCGCGCACAGTATAGATTAAGAATGGAATGACCATGAGTGCATTAAATTTAGATCAGTTAAGTGATTATTTGGACGGTGACCAAAACGAGTATGGTCTAGATTTCGCAGCAACCCATGGTTTTTTAAGTGCCATTGCTGTTGGACCAACTTTTGATAATTGGTTAAATGAATTATTTGACAGTAACGTTAAAAAAGTTCCTGCTGAAATTGTTGCGCAAATTAAACTTTGGTTAGATTATCTACGTCAGTGCCTAGCCAATGAAGAGGGAATTGAATTTCCTTTTGAAATTGAAGAAGCGGATGTTGAGTCAAGCTTAGGCGATTGGAGTGTGGGTTTTGTCGATGCAATGTTCTTAAATGAAGAAGCATGGTTTACTCCAGAATTTGAAGAACAATTGGTCGATTTAACTTTGCCAATTATGGTGTTTAGTGGCATTGATGAAGAAGATCCACAAATGGAATCTTTCCGCCGCAATGGTCAATTAATGGATGAACTTGCAGAAGAGATTCCAGACAATTTAAATGAATTGTATTTGATGTATCACACACCAAACTAATTCGTCATTATGGTCTTTGAGTCTGAGTAGGCTCGATAGATTGCAAAACACCGCTTGATGCGGTGTTTTTTTCTTTAAAGCTTGGCTGTAAGTTGCCAAACTGTACTTTTAGGGTTATTGCCTTTGTTTTTTATAGGATCAACCCATTGTTCTTGTATACATTTTAAATTGTAGGTCTTCGCATAAAGCATTTGAATTTCAGCTTGATTGACTGAAAAAGGCGGCCCTTCATGGCTTCCTGCATCGTATTCATAGCTAATGAGAAATTGAGGCGCTGCATTGGTGATTTCAACTAAGTGTTTTGCATAGTTGAAACGTATTGCATCAGGTAATGCAATCAGAGCAGCTCGGTCATATATGGCATCGACATGTCCTAGCTCTGTGTGTGACAGATTAAAAAAGTCTCCGACATAAAGATCAATTTGTGGGTGGTGATAGTGGATCAGATCATGATGATGCAAGACCTCAAAATGTATTTCAAAGTCTTTAGCCAATTGTTCCATCAATGATGTTACAGCAATATGGCTGAGTTCAATTGCGACAACTTTGTATTCTTGCTGTAAAAACCAGCTAAGATCCAGTGTTTTTCCACTTAAGGGAACAAAAATACGGGCATGTGCATTTAAATTCAGCTGATTAAAGTGTTCCACTAAAAGCGGGCTAGGAATGAATTGGTGAAAACCAATTTTATTGTCTTGCCAACGTTGATGCCAAAATTCGTGTTGCATAATATTTCTTTAGATGTGCTGAGTTATTATATCTATCATGGTTGATGAAAATAAATAAAGATAGTAAAGGCTAGAATTTTTATTTTTTTTGCACAAAGCCAAAACTAGAGCAGGCTAGTTTTGGCTTTGTTTTAAATTAAAGACGTTTACGTTTTGCAGCCGCAATTTGCGATTGGCGCATACGGAAACCTTCTTTTTGTTTATCCGAAGTTTTTTTGATGCAATATACGCAAGACACACCATGTTCGTAGCTTGGTAAAGCCACTTCTTCAGGAACCAAAGGCCAACCACAGGCATGACATTTAATATTTTCGCCTTCTTCCATACCGTGTGTAACCGCGGTACGCCCATCAAAGACAAAACATTCACCTTCCCACATGCTTTCTTCGCTTGGGGTTTCTTCTAGATATTTTAAAATCCCGCCTTTAAGGTGATAAACCTCGTTAAAGCCTTCTTGTAATAATAAAGAGGTCGATTTTTCACAGCGGATACCACCGGTACAGAACATGGCAATTTTTTTATCTTTATGCTGTTCTAAATTTTGCTTCACATATTCTGGAAACTCACGGAAAGTTTCTGTTTTAGGGTCAATCGCACCCTTAAATGTACCTGCTTTGTATTCGTAATCGTTACGGGTATCAATTAAAATGACATCGTCACGGGCAATTAATTCATTCCATTCTTTCGGGTCTAAATAATGCCCGACCAAGTCGCGTGGTTTGACTTCTACGCCTAAAGTAACAATTTCACTTTTGAGTTTAATTTTCATTTTACGAAAGGGCTTTTCAGAACTATGCGATTCTTTATATTCCATCGCAGTAAAGCCTTCGTTTAATAAAAATTGATGGATCGTATCAATACCTTGACGATCCCCAGCAACCGTGCCGTTAATTCCTTCACTGGCCACAATTAGAGTTCCACATAACTTGATGGTTTTGACTAAATCGAGAAGGCGTTGCTGTAAATCGGCAGCATCGGCAACTTCTTTAAATTGATATAGTGCGGCAACAACCCAGTCAGTGGTCGCTTGCTGTTCTACAGGTGCAAGCTGTTCTACAGTAGCGTTCATGGAAACTCCAAAAGTATCAGTAATCAAAAATAAGTGGCATATTCTAGCGTGAAAATCAGTTTTAAGCGACAAATCAATACAATTTATAGGGAATTGTTCCTAAAAAATAATCGTGATCATCTTTGAAGATGAATGCTTAAACGCAAGATTTAAGTAACATTAAATAAAGTGAAAATCTGCTTTGAAACACCAAATCTAGTTGATAAAATATCTTTGCATACAAGATATAGTGTTTTTAGTTCTAAATTTTTAATATGAGGTCGTTATTTTGAGTAATGCTGGTCGAATCCCTACAGTTACACCGTGTGCAGGGCGTTGCTCAACCACTTTTGGCGATCATGTTTGTCGCGGTTGTCGGCGCTTTAATCATGAAATTATTCGTTGGAACAGCTATACCGAGGCACAACAATTGGCAATTTGGAAGCGACTAGATTTGCAGTTAGATCAAATTTTAATTCCAATGCTGCCACATGCAAATTTAACGATGGTCACGCAATTTTTGCTTTCAAAGCGAGTACGTGTCTTAGCGCAGGCGACCACAGGCCGTCAATTATATTACGCGCTGCGGTTGTGTGAAAAAAACAAACACTTGGCGGATGATAGTGGCTTGGGCGTAACTGCGGAACAGGTTAAACCGTTGTGGCGCGAGTTTGAACGGCGGATTTTGTCTTTGGCGCAGGCAAGTTATGATTTGGCTTGGCTACGTGCAGATGGCATTCAGCACAGTTTATTGCAAGTAAGCATGGAAGATTAAGCTTGCAGCATGCCAATGAGGTTAAATAATAAGGATTTATTCTGTTCTGCGCGTTCTGCATTAAAACCTTCAACTAAAAAACGATTAATTAAGCTTTCTAAAAAATTATAAGTCAGTTCAGTAATTTCTGCTGGGCGCATTAAGTTTTGTGTGTGCTTTGAAATAAAAGCATACAACCATGTTTTATGGTCTTTAGCTAGTTGGATAATTTCGTCTTCTTGTTTAGAAGATTCACCAACTGCGCGAACAAATAAACAGCCTTTAAAGGTATCTTGCTGAAACCAATGAATATGCCAATCAAAAATGCGCTCTAGCGCGTTTAAATCGGTTGTATCACCAACAAATTGTTCTAGGCTGTCTCTAAAGCGCGTATCGCGCGTTTTTAAAACACTGGCGACCAATTGTTGCTTATTTTTAAAATAAGTATATAGCGTGGTTTTAGAGCAACCAGATTCATCACGGATTAAGTCGACCCCAACACTGCTAAAACTGTGTTGGTTAAATAAATACTCTGCGGTATCTAAAATTTTATCGGCTGATTTCGACATGATAATTTGCCTATTGAAATAAGTACAGATCTGTACTATTTTAGCTCGCTTATGCATTTAAATCAATTACAGGGCGTCTGCAATGTTTTCCATTGTCTTGAACAAACAAAAATCTGTACCACAGCCATCATGTTCTGAAATATTAAAAGCATTATTTGGAGGCAGTTTAAGCATTGGATTATTGCTGTTGCTGAGTCAGTGGTCGGGACATTTGTGGATTATGGCACCCTTCGGCGCAAGTTGTGTGTTGTTGTATGCTGCGGCACAATCGCCTTTGGCGCAGCCTCGAAATGTTATTTTGGGGCATTTTATTACAGCCTGTATTGGCTTAATTTTTTTAAAATTATTGGGTGTTCATGTTTGGAGTATTGCGCTTTCAGTTGGCTGTGCCATTGCCATGATGCAGTGGTTAGGCTGTGTTCATCCCCCCGCAGGAGCCAATCCTTTGGTCATTTTACTTACAGCCAACACAATTCATTATGATGGCTACTTTCTTATTTTTCCTGTGCTTTCGGGTGCAGTGGCGTTAGTCTTGATTGCGAAGTGTGTGAATAACTTTAAAGCCAGACAGAAATGACCAATAAAATACGCTCGAACCTTTCAGGCTAGATAAGAAAAAGGGAGAGCAATCCACGAAAGGGGTGTTCTAGTATATAACGTCGGCTTTTTCCATTTTAACTATCTACGGCTTTGGATTTTACCTCGCCCTGAAGCTTTGTAATCGTATTATAGGTTCATTTTTTATGTTTGCAGTGTTTTACCTATTTGGATACACAGATAATTATCTACATATCGAAAATATAAGTATTATGGATTAAACTTAAAATCAAATTTTCATATCTTTTCGTAAAATTTGATAAAAATGACAGCATTAAAACCCCTCATTGCCATTGATCTTGGTACAAGTAATTCATTAGTTGGTGTTTTCGAAAATGGTCAATCTAGATTGATTGATAATGCCTACGGTACAAAATTAACCCCATCAGCAATTGCGATGGATGAACAAGGGCAAATATTGATTGGTCAGGCTGCTCTTGAACTTAGAAGCACAGGGCAGGATGTCTTAACCAGTTTTAAACGCTTAATGGGCACATCAAAGCTTTTAAAATTGGGGCGCAAAGAATTTAGTGCAGTTGAATTGTCTGCACTTATTTTACAATCTTTAAAACAAGATGCTGAACAAGCATTACAAGTTGAAGTAGAGGAGGCAGTGATTACGGTTCCTGCATACTTTAACGATATTCAACGCCAAGCGACAATTTCAGCCGCAGAGCTTGCTGGGTTAAAAGTCAGCCGCTTAATTAATGAACCGACTGCGGCTGCACTCGCTTATGGGTTGGGGCAAAGTGAGGACAGTTGTTTCCTTATTTTTGACCTAGGTGGTGGTACATTTGATGTCTCAATTGTGGAGTTGTTCGATGGTGTAATTGAAGTTCGTGCCAGTGCAGGAGATAACTTCTTAGGCGGTGATGATTTTATTTTGCTGATTATGAAACAATTTTGGATGAAATATGCTTCTGAATTTGGCTCAGCAGAAAATACAATTCCGTACGATATTGAAGTGGCATTAAAAGCCAAAGCGCAGCATTGCTTACACACCTTAACCAAAGAAGCATCAACCGAATTGGTATTTAAGTGGAAAGAACAAGAATATCGATTTAACGTTACACAAGAAAATTTAGCAAAATGGGCAGAACCGTTGTTGCTAAAACTACGTCGTCCACTAGAGCGTGCATTACGTGACTCTCGTATACAACCACAACAAGTTGACCAAGTTATTATGGTTGGGGGAGCAACGCGTATTCCTTTGGTTCGAAAGCTGGTGACGAAATTGTTTGGTCGGTTTCCATCGACCAGTATTCAACCTGATGAAGCAATTGTACGTGGTGCATGTATTCAAGCAGGCTTAAAAGCCAAAGATGAATCGTTAAAAGAGGTGGTGTTAACCGATGTTTGTCCTTTTAGTTTAGGCATTGCAGTTGGAGCAGACTCTCAGTTCTCACCTATTTTAGAACGAAATATTGTGATTCCTGCCAGTAAAGTAAATAGTTATACCGCACGCGAAAAAGGTCAGCGTGAAATTGTTGTCGATATTTATCAAGGTGAGCACCGTCTTTGTCGAGAAAATATTTCACTGGGTTCGCTAACGGTTCCATTACCTGCCAATGATGAACATCTTTCTATTGATGTACGATTTTCCTATAACCCAAATGGGATTTTAGATGTGGATGTCTTTGTGCCTGCCACCAACGAGAAATTTCAGAAAGTGGTGGTGAATCATCAAAGTGTGATGTCTGCCGAACAA
Organism: Acinetobacter sp. MD2(2019); assembly: GCF_035615615.1. Classification (NCBI taxonomy): domain Bacteria; kingdom Pseudomonadati; phylum Pseudomonadota; class Gammaproteobacteria; order Moraxellales; family Moraxellaceae; genus Acinetobacter; species Acinetobacter sp. MD2(2019). The sequence continues at coordinate 16,407 of NZ_VTDU01000032.1, forward strand.
ATTGAGTTGGCACGACAGCAACTACAATCTTTAAAAATTCACCCACGTGATAACTTGACCAATAAGAGTTTATTATTGCGCGCGGAGCGCTTATTTAGAGAGAGAACAGGCGACTTACGTTTACATATTGGAGAGCGAACGGAACATTTTAATCAAGTATTGAATCAACAGGATGAACGTCAAATTCGTGAAGCAAGACAATATTTTGAAGCATTCCTAAACGAAGTAGAAGATATTACTTTATTTGAGGATTATTAAGAAATTGAGGTTTTTAAGTGTTCCATTTTTAATGGAACACTTAAAAACACGTAATGCTGCGTAAGGTTTTTTAATTTTTATTTAAAAAAGCTTCAGGTTGCTTTATTCGTATTTGTTGGTCTATCTTAAATATTTTAAAAATCTCAATAAGTTCCGACTATTAACCGCAGTAAAAATTAATCCTGTAATTATAAGCATAATTGTGAGTAAGTAAGGGTGGAATTCTTCTGGTAAGAAGGAAGATCGGTAATGCTCCCGCAAATTAAGCGAGTTTAAAAGTAGAAAATCGATTAACCTTTGTCCAAGGAGATTTTCTATGAAAACATCAAAATATTCAGACAGTTTAATCATGAGTATTTTAAAACAAGCTGAATCTGGCACGCCTGTACCGAATCTTTGTCGTGAACACGGTATGAGTACGGCAACGTTCTACAAATGGAAGT
>NZ_VTDU01000033.1:0-15359 GCF_035615615.1 Acinetobacter sp. MD2(2019)
GCTTAGGGCTAATCAACAAGACCCCATTCTTTTATATTTATCTGAAGAGGAACAATTGAAAGTTGGAAATCAAATTATGATTTTAATTGAAAATAGAGTTGGGTCATTTGAGGGTGCAATCAGATTCATCGAGAGTCAAGGTAAATTGTCAGAAATCAATCTTCTTGATATTCAAAGGCTAGCACTCGTTTCAACTAGTCCTAAACATATTCAAATTAAAACTATTTCATAATTACACTAGAGACTATTTGCTATGGAAATAGAGCAGTTTTTTGAAAATCTTATGAATGATGCTAGTTCAAGAAAACAAGCATCACTACGTATTATTAATAATATATGCAATGAGCAAATATTAAGAAATAGCCCTGACTTTTCTATAGCAACCATTGGGAAAATTTCCAAATTGCAAGGTGGTCCTTCTGAACAAGCAATAAGAAACAAAAATGGTGAAGCCTATCGCTTACTCATAACCGCTTGGTCTAATAAATCTAAACAGAAGAATAAGTCCATTTCTAAACCCGATAATTTTGACCTTTTACAACATATCCAAAATCCATCTATCCGCGCCGAAGTCGGCTTACTGCTCGCTGAAATTAAGCAACTTCGAGGCGAAAATAGAATACTCAAAGCCTTAAACAAAGATAAAATTATTATTGATCGCAGTATGCATATTGATAATCACACTACTTCTAATATTGAATTCATACCTAATTTCACGTTAGCTACAGCCGAAAAACATGCTTTACATCAAGCTATAAATCCTCAAATTATTGAAGACAACGGTTGGTCAATTCAAAAAAATGGTTCTATCTTAAATGAAAACGGTCGAAAGATTTTCGAAGCCTATTTTGTTTCAGCTATCAAAAAAGTCCTAGATTCTGATCATTAATCATTGTTTGATAACCCTATAAACTGTAGCAACACCGCAGCCAACGGCTTTGGCTATTTCTTCTTTTGTTAAACCTTTATTATTGAGTTCTTTGATTCGTGCATGTTTAGCTATATCTGCCTTCTTACCTGTAGGCTTATATCCACTTCTTTCTAAACCTTGCTTAATTCGCTCTCTACGCTTGTCGTTATCTAATCGAGCCATTGTCGCTAACAAATCAATCAGCATATTATTGACAAGGCTGAGAATTGAGCTAGTGATGTTATCGGCTGAATTGACAAGCATATGTGTAGTAGGTAAATCAGCAACTACTAGTTTTAAGCCCTTATCCTTAATACGCCCTTTCAACACTTCAAAGTCATTTTGTGAAAGTCGAGATAGGCGGTCTACACTTTCAACTAATAAAGTATCACCATTAGATGAGTCATCAAGGAGTTTATTTAGAATGGGTCTATCAAGCTTTGTGCCCGATTCATTTTCTATATACTCATTAACGTCACCTTTAATGGATAAGGCAAAGTTTTTAAGATCAGCTAGTGCCCTTTCTGCATCTTGATCTTTAGTACTTGCTCGAACATAAATTCTAGTTGTCATTTATCATTTAACCATCAAAGAGCAACATTAACGACAATACTATCATTAAATCTTAATAAATAGTCTTATGATAGTCAAATTATCACTTAATCTGACTCTATTTAGGGTATAGTTAAACGATAATTTTTAAAGTTGAGTACTTAGAATAATTTCTAAAAGTGCGCTTACAATAGATTTTTATGAGGCAATGATGGATTACACCGAGAAACAAATCTTACAAGGAAAAGCAGTATTATTTTTGGGTGCAGGTGCCTCTTATAATTGTACTGACCGCGAAAAAAAAAGAATAGGCTTTACTGGTAATGAGTTATTACAAAAAATAAATGAAGAGTTTCTTGGCAATACCCCTAATCATCTTACATTAGATTTTGCTTCTACTATGGCTATACAGAAAGCTGGTAGGGAGAATTTTGATCTTTTTATCAAAGAATTAGTTTGTGACTTTGATCCAACAAATGAACATCAACTTTTATCTGAGTTTAAATGGAAGGCTATTTTTACAACTAATTATGATGAAGCAATCGAAAAAGCTTATAGAGAAAATAAGTCAGCATTGCAAAAAATAGAAAAAATTATTAGTGACAATGATTCACTGCAAAAAGTAGTAGTGAATCCTGATAAGTTACCAATTGTAAAAATACATGGATGTATTTCTAGACCTAATGACGCAAGAACTCCTTTAGTTATATCTTGTAGTGATTATCGAAGACACCAAGAAAATAGGTCTAGTCTTTATCAGTATTTAAAAGAATGTTTAACTAGCGATTTAGTCATTTTTTATGGTTATGGTTTAGGTGACAATAATATTGTAGGTATTTTAGATGATTTAGAAAAAGAAGGTGTTAATCGTACTCGTCACATATGGTTAGATCCATTTATGGATGAAATGTATAAAGATTATTGGGAATCTAAAAATCTCTTATGTAAAGTTAATAATTTATATGATTTTTTAAGTGAAATAAAAAGCAAACAAGATTCGAATATATTGTCATTAAATAATTTTTTAAAGAATGATTCTGTTATTTCTAAACTGATTCCATCTAATGATAGACCATCTAATGAATTAGAAACATATCTGTTAAAACAACTTCTATATGTTGAAATGACTGATGAAATAAAAAGAGAATCTGATAATTATAATAATGAGATTTTCTATAGAGGAAATGCTCATGGATTTAGCTGGATTGCTAAAAATTTAGACTTTCAAAGAGCTATTGAAAGAACCTTAGAAGTTGAATTATTTGAAAATTTTGAAATATCGAATCAATTATTTAATTTTTTAATAATTAATGGTTATGCAGGTAGTGGTAAAAGTGTTCTATTAAAGAGATTAGCATGGAATGGGGTTTCTAAGTTTAATGGTAACTGTTTCTATCTTAGTGAGGGGGCTACCTTAAATACAAAATTAATATTTGAACTAATTAAATTAATTAAAGATCCAATAATATTATTTGTTGATAATATTTTAGAGCATATGACAGAAATATTGGAGATTAAGAATTTTTCAATTAAAGATTGCTCTAAGATTCTAATTGTTGGAGCTGCTAGAACCAATGAATGGAATAACAGTGAAAATATTTTAGATAAGCTAAATCCAAACTTTTTCAGCTTAAGAGATTTAAATGATTTTGAAGTTAAAAATTTAGTAAACAAATTAAAAGAATTTAAAGCAGAAGGAAGTTTAAAAGAATTAAGTGATATAGATAAGTATAAATTCATTAAAGAAAAAAGTAATAATCAACTTTTGGTGACATTGTTGGAAGCTACTCATTATGGTCAAGAATTTTCAGAGATTATTAAAGATGAATATGAAGGAATTTATGATAGAGCAGCAAAGGATCTTTATTTAAGTATTTGCTGTTTTCATCGACACGGTCTTGAGCTAAGAGCGGGAATGATCAAGAGGCTTAGTGGTATCAATTTTGAACAATTTAAAGAAAAGTTTCTGCAACCTTTAGAACTATTAGTTACGAGCTATTATAGTTATAGGGTAAATGATATTGTATATACAACTAGACATTCCTATATAGCACAACATGTTTTCAAGCAAGCCTTTCTTTCAGAAATGGATAAAGCTCAACAATTAATAAAAATAATAAGATACTTAAATATTGGCTTTGATACAGATTCAAAAGCTTTAGATTTTATTCTAAAAGGAAGAATACTAGCTGAAGAGTTTAATGATAAAGACTTAGCTCATTCTATCTTCAATATCGCTCAAGATATTGGTGTTAACAACGCATTTATATTACACCAAAGAGCTATTTTTGAGATCAATCACCAAAATCCAAACTATGAACTAGCTTTAGATTATTTGAAACGTATCAATGGTAGTGATGGCTATTATGATATGCGTACAGTAGAGCATACGAAAGCAAATGCCTATAGAAAGATTGCACTTAATTCATCATCTAAACAAGATAAAATAAAGTATAGAAATTTAAGTTTGAAATTGTTAAATGACAACATTAGAACATCCAATAGAACATCGATGCCTTATCATACGAAAGGATTAGTTTTACTTGATGAAATTAAAGACTGTGATAATGAAAATGATCTTGTAGATATTATTAAAGATTTTGAAAATAATTTATCTGCTGGATTTAAGAAATTTCCTTATGATGAAAGTCTTACTGTCCTTGAACATGATTTTTCAGATGAAATAGACAACTCACCTAGAGCAATTGAAAAGATCAAAGAGGCTTTAAGAAAAAATAGTGATAATATTTATATTGTTCAAAGGTATGCAAAATTCTATATAAAAAAGAATGATTTTGTAGAAGCTAGAACATGTATGCTAAATTTTCTGAGAAATGATGTTAATAATCGTGCTATTAATTATTTGATGGCTTATTCCTATATTAAAGAAAATGAAAATTTATATTTTCAAAATGCTATAAAATATTTAAAAAAATGTTACTCACCTAGAGATTCTAACTATGAGCCTAAATTTTTACATGCTTGTCTTGAATATATATATCAAAGCGAAGAAAAAGCTTTAAAAATATTTATGGATCTAAATCAATCAAATGTAAGCCCAAAGATTAAGAATAAACCTACACATATGATTCGAGATTCTGAAGGGAATGAAAGATTTTTTGATGCTGTAATTGTAACTATTAACGATCAGTTTGGGTTCGTAAAAACATCCAAATATACTGAAAATATTTATGTACACAAATCTACCATATCTGATGAAGAAGATTGGGAGGCATTAAGACCTGGTGATCCTCTAAAAATTTCTATTTGGTTTAGCTTTAGAGGTCCTAGAGCTAAGACAGCTATCATATTGTGATTTCAAAAATGTTCTTATAGAGCACATTATTTTGAGAAACACCACATAAATTTTATTAATTCTATAAATTAAAGGTAGTTAAAAAATTGTAGTGCGCAGGATAGCTTACTACAATAAGAAACTAAACCATGCTGGATGTGTGGTGATATATAATCAAAAAATAGTTTAATTAATTCAAATTCTTACTATTTTTGATTATATATTCACTAAGTACTTCTTTATTACTTTCATACATTAAATTTAACCAAATATTGGTTTAATTATATGATTTCACTAGGTATATCTTTATTACTTTCATACATTTAAACCACGATTTGATTTGATTCAACACCTGCCCAATACATTGCGCAGGTGTTTTTTATTGCAAGCAATGTCTAGATTTAAGCTTTGCTTTGCTGCATTTCTGCGTTTTCGGCTTGTGTTTGTTGTTCTAGAATATGATTCAAAATACTTTCAATCATCCACACGCGGTACAAACTATTAAACACATAGGTTTGACCATCGACGCGTAGTTCTAAAACTGGAAATTCAGGCTGATGCTTGCTTCGGCATTGCTCATCATTGCGTTCTAAAATCGGCAAAATGGCATTGTCGGTTAAGCTTTCAAGTTCAAGTGCGGCTTGAACTTCACGCAAATGCGGCAAATAGGATAAATCTTTACCTTCACTCCAAACCGCCTTTAACACCTCATACATAACATCGACTTGCCGATCTTCGGTCACACTGTAAAAAAGCCGTGCAATATTTGTGACTGCTTCTTCAGTTGGGCGACAAAATGGGGTAAAGGCAACTTGCGTCCGTTTAGACAAGCGAGTCGCTAACGACCAATCAAACTCATCGCGGCCGTGGTAAGTTAAGGGATAGACACGCAATTGAATATTATAATAATTGGCTAAATTCTCTTTAATATACGCCAACAATAACCAGCTAATGGGATCTTCTAAGGCAATATATAAATCTAACTCGGGATGTAAGGCATGAATTTCTGCCAACTCTTCGGCATCATTAATTAAATGTTCTCGCCATTCAATATGATTAATTAAGAAAATTGGAATGCCCGTTAGTAATTTTTGTCGGCGCAAGCGGCGTGTTAAACGCAACAATCCATCTACCGCCTGATATTTTCGTTCTGCAATCTCAAAATAACTGGCTGCCACAGGCGCATCGTTAAAAATCCGTTCAGGATATTGCTGTGGCTGTTGTTGCTGACTGGCCATTACATACAGCGTGCGCAATTTGCCATATTGCTGCTGCCATAACATATGAAACACATCTTCTAATAAATATAAAAAGCGTTCATCGCGTAATGGGGTATTTTTTAAGATGACTTCCGCCTGAGCCAACGCTTCAGCACTGGGTAATTCAGGTTGTTCATCGTAACCAAAACGGTGCTGCTTCGCCAAAATTTTGGCATCGTTTAAACAATAATGCTGCCATTCTTCGGCAGTCATGCCATTGGGTGGCTCAACCGACTGTTTCGAGATAATCACTTTCAGCGGTTTTAATTCGTCGCTTAAAATTTCGTTCAACTGTGGCAATTGCTGTACGGCAAGGTAACTATACACATCATCTAAACGTAGATAAATGCTGAGCCCTTGCTCTGTAGCCAAGACCTCTTGCCGCGATGGTGTTTGATAAAACCACCTCGATCGAATCGGATCAACCCAGCGACGAAATACGGACATGCCTACAGCCTCTTAACGATGAATTTCCCACGAATATTGTAGCTTGAATCAAACCTAAATCATAAATGATACAGCGCGTGGCTCAATGCATTGCACACGCATGCATGTATGAATTTTCATGATACAGCACTGAAATTTTTTTGAAGCTATAAGTTTAACAAATTTTCACTCCGACTCACGGAGTTTTTCGTGTTGTTTTCAAACCGGCTCGCGCTTTTTGCGTTTTTATTAAAGCGTGTATTACTGCCGAAATAAAAAATGCACCGCTATTTTAGCAATAGCAGTGCATTTTTTAGCGCTAAATTTAACGATTAAACAATACGTACCGCGCCTTTGGCTGCGCTGGTGGTATGTTGTGCATAAATTTTTAACGATTTAGACACTTTACGTTTACGCTCTTCTTGTGGATGCCAGCCTTTTTCATCCTGCGCTTTGCGGCGTGCAGCTAAAGTTTCTTCATCTACTTTTAAATGCATACCACGGTTTGGAATATCAATTTCGATAATATCGCCATCTTCAACCAAGCCAATTGCACCGCCTTCGGCCGCTTCCGGTGAAATATGTCCAATCGACAAGCCTGATGAACCACCAGAGAAGCGACCATCGGTAATTAAGGCACAGTCTTTACCTAAACCTTTCGATTTTAAATAACTGGTTGGATACAGCATTTCTTGCATACCCGGCCCGCCACGCGGCCCTTCGTAGCGAATAACAACAATATCGCCGGCTTTAATTCCGTTGCCTAAAATTGCCTCTACCGCAGTGTCTTGGCTTTCAAAGACGCGCGCTGTACCCGTAAAGGTTAAAATCGATTCATCCACCCCAGCGGTTTTAACAATACAGCCATCTAAAGCGATATTACCGAACAACACCGCCAAACCACCATCTTTAGAAAAAGCATGCTCGGCACTGCGAATCACACCTGTTTCGCGGTTGCCATCTAAGGTTGAATAATGACGGTTTTGTGAGAATGCGACTTGGGTCGGCACGCCGCCCGGGGATGAGCGATAAAATTCGTATACATCTGAGGCTTCGGTGCAAATAATATCCCATTTTTGAATGGCATCTTTTAAGGTTTTTTCATGTACCGTGCTAACCGATGTATCAAGTAAATTGGCACGTTCAAGCTCGCCTAAAATGGCCATAATTCCGCCTGCGCGGTGCACATCTTCCATATGCACATCTTGTTTGGCCGGTGCAACTTTACACAGTACTGGCACATGACGTGACAATTGGTCGATGTCGTTCATGGTGAAATCGACTTCGGCTTCATGCGCAGCGGCCAATAAATGTAATACCGTATTGGTTGATCCACCCATCGCCACATCTAAGGTCATGGCATTTTTAAACGCAGACTTTGTTGCAATCGAACGCGGTAAAATGCTGCTGTCGTTTTGTTCGTAATAGCGTTTGGCCAATTCAACAATCAGTTGACCGGCTTTTAAGAATAAGTTTTTACGGTTGGCATGGGTTGCGACAATCGAACCATTGCCCGGTAAAGATAAGCCCAGTGCTTCGGTTAAACAGTTCATCGAGTTTGCCGTGAACATCCCTGAACATGAACCACAGGTTGGACAAGCAGAGCGCTCAAAGTCTTTGACTTCTTCGTCAGTATAACTGTCGTCAGCGGCAACAATCATGGCATCAACCAAGTCAATGGCTTTTTCATCGCCACGGAATTTCACCTTACCGGCTTCCATTGGGCCGCCCGACACAAAAACTACTGGAATATTTAAGCGCATTGCCGCCATTAACATTCCCGGAGTGATTTTGTCGCAGTTTGAAATACACACCATGGCATCGGCACAATGCGCATTGACCATATATTCAACCGAATCTGCAATTAAGTCGCGTGAAGGCAGCGAATACAACATGCCATCGTGACCCATAGCAATACCGTCATCCACCGCAATGGTATTAAATTCTTTCGCCACACCACCTGCGGCTTCAATTTCACGCGCAACCAGTTGTCCTAGGTCTTTTAGATGAACATGTCCGGGAACAAATTGTGTAAATGAGTTGACCACCGCAATAATCGGTTTTCCAAAGTCTTCATCTTTCATTCCTGTTGCACGCCATAAACCACGTGCGCCAGCCATATTTCTTCCATGTGTCGATGTTTTTGAACGATAGTCAGGCATTTGCGTTTCCAACAAGTTGTGCTCGAGGTGAAAAATTCACTCTGGCTAAAAATAAAATCGGGCGTATTAAAACAATAGCAATCCATTCCACAATGTCTTGGTCATTTTAATGCGGTGCTTTAAGACAAGTGGTGTCGGCTGATGAAAACACCCACTTTAGCGCCTCTTTTTTGCGTCAAAGGGCAAAATATACAGATGGCCAATCTTACAGCAGCTATGCTTCATTCTATAGAAGCAATTGCACTTCGGAAAGCCACGAATTTGCATAGATTGACAATATTGGCAAAACTTACATGAATAATTTTTTCATTTTTTATAACTTTTTTTTATTATTTATACTTTTTGGATAATTTTTTTTCATTCTAAATTGCAAGCCTAAAGCGATGCACGATCAGACTTAGAGCTTCGAATCATTTTCACGTATAATCAGCCTAAACTGACTTTGGATTGCATGTGTGAAAATTATTTTTGCGGGCACCCCTGAATTTGCAGCCGCCGCTTTAGCTGCCTTATTAGACACACCGCATGAAATTGTTGCGGTTTATACTCAACCTGACCGCAAAGCCGGTCGTGGACAAAAACTCACCCCATCTGCGGTGAAACAATTGGCCTTAGCGCACAATCTGCCGGTGTATCAACCATTACATTTTAAATCGACTAGCGAAGAAGGCTTAGCCGCACAACAAGAACTTGCCGCACTGAATGCCGATGTAATGGTGGTGGCCGCCTACGGTTTAATTTTACCGCAAGCTGTGCTTGATCTGCCTAAATTTGGTTGCTTAAACATTCATGGTTCATTGTTACCGCGTTGGCGTGGGGCAGCACCCATCCAACGGGCGATTGCAACGGGCGATCAAGAAACTGGCATCACCATTATGAAAATGGCCGCCGGTTTAGACACGGGCGATATGATGTATAAAACCCTATGCCCAATTACAGCACAAGACAGTTCGGCAACCTTGCACGATAAACTTGCCACACAAGGTGCAGAGGCCATTGCCAAGGTGCTTGAGTCGGAACAAAGCTTGCAGCACTATTTGGAACATCGTGAAGTCCAAGACGATGCACTTGCGGTTTATGCACACAAATTAAGCAAAGCAGAAGCACAAATTGATTGGTCACTGTCAGCAAAACAGCTCGATTTAAATATTCGTGCTTTTAACCCGTGGCCGGTTGCCTTCTTTACTTTAGCGGAACAGCAAAATGTGCGTGTATGGCAAGCCGAAGTTTCAACGCAAGCAGCGCCACACGCCAATATCGGCCAAGTGATTGCAATAGATCAACAAGGCGTACATATTGCCTGTGGCGAACACAGCGCGATTTGCCTGACACAATTACAATGGCCGGGTGGTAAACCGCTGAATACACAACAAATTTTACAATCGCAGAAACTGCAACTTGGGCAAATTTTATGATGCATCCATCTATGAACCTTCGTGCCCATGTGGTTAAAACCTTGCTGTCGGTACAGCAAGGTCAGTCTTTATCGACCATTTTGCATCAGCAATTAAACCAAGTTGCCCCGAAAGATCGGGCGTTATTTCACGAATTGGTGCTGGGGACGTTACGCCAATGGTTTGGGCTAAAGGCATTAACTTTGCCGTTGCTCACCAAACCGCTAGATAACCCAAGCGTAGAAACCTGCTTATATGTTGGTTTATATCAAATTTTATGCACGCGCATTGCACCGCACGCGGCCATTTCTGAAACGGTGGATGCCACCAAACAAGTCGGCTTTCCTGCCCTAAGTGGCGTAGTGAATGCTATTTTGCGCCGTGCAACCCGTGAAACATCAGAATTTCAAGAAATTCTAAATCAAGCACACGGTCTGCCAAGTTGGTTGTATAAACGCTTAAAAAAAGATTGGCCTGCCGAAGTAGATACTTTGTGCCAACGCTTAAAACAAAGTTCAGGCATTACCTTACGCGTCAATCAACGTAAAATTGCACGAGATGCCTACTTAAGCAAACTACAGCATGCCAATATTCAAGCGGTTGCTTGCCAATATTCAGATGCTGGTATATTACTGAAACAAGCAGTACAGATTACTGAATTAATTGGATTTTTTGAAGGTTGGTTTTCCGTACAAGACCAACATGCGCAGCTTTGTGCCAGTTTAGTCCCCAATTTAGATGGAAAAACGGTGATTGATGCCTGCGCTGCACCGGGCGGTAAAACCGCGCATTTACTGGAAAAATTTAAACCAGAATTATTAATTGCACTCGATCAGGATGAAAAACGCCTTGAACGCGTCAAAGAAAATTTAAAGCGTTTGGATTTAAACTCAGAACAGGTACACATCGTTACAGCGGATGCCAGTACATGGCAGGCAGAACAACGTGTCGATTGTATTGTACTAGATGCGCCCTGTTCAGCAATTGGCGTCATCAAGCGCCATCCAGATATTCGCTTACTGCGCCAAAGTACCGATATTGCCGAAACGGTTGCGCTACAAAAACAAATTTTGCAGCAGATGTGGCAACAATTAAAAATCGGTGGCACATTGCTTTATATCACCTGCTCCATTTTAAAAGCTGAAAATGAACAGCAAATGGTCGATTTCTTTGCCCAGCACCCAAATGCCAAAGAAGAGAAAATTGAAGCCGAATGGGGCATTGCTCAACAATATGGTCGACAATTATTGCCACTTGATGAGCAAGGCGATGGTTTTTATTATTGTAAAATCCAAAAAATAGCGTAAATATACGCAAATTTTCCTGCTAAAAGTCAAAAGCTGATGTTTACATCAGCTTTGTGCACTTAAGCATCGGCAAAATTTAATTCTGCCCGACTTGGAATGGTTAAGGCTTGATGGGTATACAATTGTATTAACTTTTCGCGCGAACCAATCGAACGCTGATAATAACTCGAATTCAACAATAAACATCCACCATAAGTTAACGACCAAATATAAGATAAATAATCACGAATCGAAATATTGGACTGAAATTGGTCTAAATACGCTTTCGTCATGTCTTTAATACATAAAATACGTTGCTGACGAATCTCATATAAAGTATTAAATAAAGCCTTTAAACCCGACTCAGTCATGGTTAAATTTTCTTCAATTTGGTGCAAAATGATCGTTTTTTCAGGTGCTTCTAAATGAAACAACATATAAGCAACCGCATAATCTTTAAAATTATCGCCAGATTGTTCAGAAATTTCTAAAATTTTACGTTCATTTTGAATAATTAACTCTAATAACAGTTCATTTTTTGACTTAAAATGCTTATATAACGTCCCTTTAGCAATATCGAGTTCCTTCGCTAAATCATCCAAGGTCATACTTTGGTAATTTTCAAGCAACAACTCTTCGGAGACTTCTAAAATTTTTTTATAGCGCGCTAAAAACTGCTCCTGGCGATTAGATGTCATTTTCATCTCCTCATTATGCTTCGTCTTACAATAAACTTATTTTGGTACAGCAGTCATTTTTTATAGCTATCCTAACAAGATGATGTCATAGACATTGCTGAAATTGAATAAAAATTTAGTAAAATATTACCGTTAAAATTCATTTTAAAATTTAAAAAAAGAAACATAAGGCTACTCGAACATCATTTGCAACCAAGCTATATGCTTTTTAGTTGTATTCTCAATGGATGTTAGAATCAGACTATCAACAGCATAATTGGAAATATTTCAAATAAAATAGTTTATTTTAAATCTTTCATGATAGCGGATAATCGATCAGAATAGCATCAGCATACTTTTTGAAACACAATCACATTTTTAAACAATAATTAAAAAAATCTCCGAATTTCTTTATATTTTTGAAAAAACTTGATGAAAATTAAATGTAAAATACATCACAAAAAATAAAATAAACACAAAAAAATGCATTTATTGCTAAATAACTTCATTCTTTTGATTAATTTCAATACTTTTTTAAATGATTTTTTATTGATTTAATCCAAATTCATTCTAGAATGAGATTAATCTATGACGTCTCTTCTGAATAATATTAACGCATAGATTAACAAAAAACTCTTTATAACTTACAAAAAGCAGGTACACCAATGGCAAAACTCACATTAGATGCTCTAACAACTATTGATGGTTTTAATGCAGCAGCATTAGTTGATTTAGAAAGTGGCTTGGCCTTAGCAACACAAGGTGGTGGTAATATTGATTTAGAATTAGCAGCGGCTGGAAATACCGAGGTTCTTCGTGCGAAACGTCGCGTTGCAAATTCTTTGAACTTAAATGATGATATTGAAGATATTCTAATTACTTTAGGCAAACAATATCACCTGATCCGCCCATTAGAAAGTAACAGAAATATTTTCCTTTATCTCGTACTCGATCGTTCTAAATCAAATTTAGCGATGGCGCGACACGAGTTAAAAAGTTTTGAACGAGGTCTAGATTTCTCATAGTCAGTCAATAGAGCTCTTTTCAACACTTATTCTGATAAGAGCTCTAAATTATACTGTAAAAAATAAATAGTTATAAAAATATTAGCAAAAAAATGAAAACCAATAATTCATTCAAAAAATTAAATACGAGGTAAGATATGAATGATATTAATATTGCAATCTCAGGACTTAGCTTACAATCTTCAAACGAACTCAAATCAGCGTTAAGACTTAATATTCCGAATAATTATGTACTCCACTGGATTAATATTGCTGATCCAAATATCGATTTACTTGTTATTAATGAATCTTTTTTTGATACTAGTAATATTCAGAGGATTTTAGGGAAAAAAAACTGCCCTTTTCTAAAAATTACCAAAAAAAATAATATGTATGGCAATATTCATGACGATACACTTTGTTTACCACTCAATAATCGCTTTGACCCATTAAAAGATTGGATTGAACGTACTATTCTGTCCAAATTTACAAAAAAAATAATCCCTAATGTAAATATTGAAAAACAACAGCCGACAGCACCAACCACAATAAATCTAAATACTTTTAAAAATATGTATCATGCAGAAAATACACGTTTACATTTATTCGATGATACTGGAACATTAGCGATTATTGATTTACGTCGAAAAATAGCTTGGGCAATTTCAGAAAATAATCAGATAAAAATTAATCAGAACTTTCGATATGAACTCGCTAAAATGAATGATATAGCCAAAGTATCTAGAAAGCATGAATATTTATTAGATGATTGGATCTGGAATCTTATTTGGCGCTCACCTGAATTGAATTACCTAGGCCATGAAATTGAATACTATCAACTTGATCACTGGCCTCAACCATTTACTAAAACTGATCAAAAGCTCATTTTTCAACTTAGTGCAAGTTTCATACATGGGGCATCTTTACATGAAATAGCACAAAAATTTGATCTGCCTTTAGCAACCGTACAACAGTTTATTGCTGCTTCAATGGCCTCCAATAATGGAAAGCAAATTCCACACAAACCAATCCAACATGCTAAAAGTGAAACAAAAAAAGTGGAAGCTCAAGTAGAACAAAGCTTTTTAAATAGTTTTTTTGGAAAATTACGTCGTCGCTTCGGTTTATAATTAAAGGTAATTAAAATGATCTTACAACAACATAAGATTGTCTTTGCAGGCAGTATGGGGGCTGGAAAAACAGAGGCAATTCGATCACTCTCTGAAATTCCTGTACTTGCAACAGAAGCATTTAATACTGACTGTCACTCTCATAATAAATTAGAAACCACTGTTGGGATCGATTATGGTGAAATTACTTTAGATGATGATATTAAAATTGGTTTATATGGAACACCAGGACAAAGTCGTTTTGACTTTATTTGGTCAATCATCTGTGAGGGTGCTATTGGTCTTGTAATCTTAATTGACCATTCTTTAACAAGCTCATTAAATGAACTTGAAACATATATTAATAATTTCAAAGAACATAATGAAAATATAGTTATTGGTATTACTCATACTGACGAGAATCCTGATCAACCTTTGCATATTTATCGAGAATGGCTAAGCAAAAAACAATATAAATACCCATTATTCTTTATTGATGCGCGTGTACCAGATGATATCTTACTTATGATTGAAGCATTGATTACCACAATTGAAGTCAAATATTAATCTACAACCCCACACAGGCTTATATTATGCTTACCCTTACAGATCAAAAACGTAGTGCACCAGCTGAGTTGATCCAGATTGCAAAACAAGAAATCCAATATATTATTAATAATGTAACTGGAATTGACTTTATTATGCTCTGTTCTACAGATGGCTTTGAACTTACAACTATTACTAAAAAGAATCATTATAATACAAGCAAATTAGCTGCAGTTAGTAGCTCTATTCTTGCAATGGTAAGTGCATTTTTAAAAGAAATCCAACTTATAGGATGCCAAAGTATTACCTTAGATGCTGAAAATGGTAAAGCTATTTTAACAGCAGTACCTAGTCCACAACATCCAATGGTGATTGTTACTCTAAGCTCTAAAGATATTTTACTAGGTCAATTACTATATAGCTTAAAAAAAGCCAGTAAAAATATCAGTCAAGCCGATATTAACTAAACGTCTCACTTCATTATTTATGCTCATGAATTCTAAAATTTACGAGCATTTATTTAAAACAACATTTTATACCCATAAAAAAACACCCTCTGCTTTATTAAGCGGAGGGTGTTTGAATAATGAGCTGGCGATGACTTACTCTCACATGGGTAACCCCACACTACCATCAGCGCTAAGAGGTTTCACTTCTGAGTTCGGGAAGGGATCAGGTGGTTCACTCTTGCTATTGTCGCCAGCACAACTTGGATGCTTACTCGTTAGGTCTTATTGGG
>NZ_VTDU01000034.1:0-14025 GCF_035615615.1 Acinetobacter sp. MD2(2019)
AACCCAAAAACCAACACTTCGTGCTAACTAACTGTTTATCAACAAGTTTTATTTCTCATCACCGCCGATGGATGTGCATTCTACAGCATTCCCATCCCAACACAACCCTTTTTTATAATTTAATTATCCAAAAGTTCAAACCTTAATCAGTAAAATTTTAACTTGCTGTTTTTATTATTATTTTTATTTTATCTATTTTACTTCTTTTATTGCTTTTTTTTAACTAAAATCTGTATTAGTTTTTAAATTTAAAGTTTTTAGGCAAAATGAGTCACATAAAACAAAAAATTTATCTCATCATAATGATGCTCAATGCGACCCTTAGCTTTGACGCGCAGGCAATGTCGACACAAAGTTTCTATGAAACAACGCTCTCTATTTTAAGTTATGCAAAATGGAGTGCGAATATCACTACGCCGAATATCTGTATTATTAATAGTCCGACTGCAACCACACAATTTAAATCACTTGTTCAGCAACAACATGCCAATTACACCATCACCGCGATGGATCTAAAATCAGTGAATATTTCTTCTTGCCAAGCCATCTTCTTTTCAAATTTTTCTGCTAAAGAAGAGCAAACTATTCTAAATCGTAATGATGTCCATAGCTCTGTACTGTCTTTTAGTGACAATAATTCTGAGTGTGAAATCGGCAGTGCCTTTTGTTTGTATAAGAAAAATGGATTGACCGCTTTTCAAGTAAATTTGGATAGCTTAAGTCAAGCCAAAGTAAAAATAGATCCACGTGTTCTATTGCTTGCAAAACCGCTGGAGAAAAAATAATGTTTTATATTAATAAAGCATCTTCTTTAAAGCAGTTATTTAAACGCTCTCAGCTGGCTCTTTTTACGCTGACAATCAGCATCTGTGCGCTGATTTTTACAATCGTCTCTATGATCACCTTAAGCGCATACGCAAAACAAAGCTTAAATATTTTTAGCAGCGCACTCAATGAACGGATTCAACCAGCCGTCGTATTTAATGATAAAAGCACACTTAACCAAATTTTAGCGGACTATATTAAAAAATATCCCGTGCGTTCAATTACGGTTGTAAACGCCGATCATCAAATAATGACTTCTTTAACCGAATCTCCTCAAAGTGCATCACAGGTCGAACATTTATTTGACCGTCTTTTTTTTAGTGAGCCGATCCAACTCCCGATTCAACATGAAGAAAAACTGTATGGAAGCACCATTGTTTATGGTAGCTCTATGAATTTAGTAAAATTCTTCCTTACCACTTTAATTGGATTAACTTGCGGTGTTATCCTCATTTTAATTACGTTATTGTTTTCTATTCGTATTAATTATCGGTTTATCCTGAAAGAGATTTCTTTAATTTTAAATGTCGCAGAAACCATTAATTCAAACAAAGCCTATTATTTGCGGCTGCCAAGTTCGAAAATTAAAGAGTTTCAATCGCTGAGCAATATCTTCAATCTTCTGCTAAGTAAAATACAAATTTCAACCACACAACTTGAAGAAGAAAATACTCAGTTATCACACCAAGCCAAGCATGACCAATTAACCCAACTCCCGAATAGGCACTATTTTCATCAGGTACTACGCCAATATTTTAACGCATCATCAAAGGCGAATGCTGCCTTACTTTTTATCGACAACAACAATTTTAAAGACATTAATGATCAATATGGCCACCAAGCTGGGGATGCGGTACTTCAAGAGATGGCTGTTCGCCTCAAAGACACGATTCGCCATAACGATTTTATTGCACGACTTGGTGGTGATGAGTTCGCGATCATCTTAAGTAATATTGATAACCAAGAACAAATTGTTCGTGTTTGCGATCATTTACTTAAAAGTAGCGAAAAACCAATTATTTTTAATCATGAAGAAATTCGCTTTAGTTTTAGTATCGGCATCTCCTTTACGCAACATTCCACATCATCCGAACAATTGATTACTCAAGCAGACAATGCAATGTACATTGCAAAAACACTAAAAGAGGGCTGGTACATCTCCTCACCTTCTGCACACAAGGAATAAACATATGTTAAAAAAAATCATGGCGACTGGCTTAATTTTGCTTTCAAGTTGTCTTTTATCTGCATGTCTGCATTTAGGTAATTTAAGCTATAAGCAAACGCGCATGCTTAAACAAGAAGGCTTTGCACTGACTGAAGAGGGCTGGAGTTTAGCTCTGCCCGAGCGCTTACTTTTTGCGTTCAACGATTTCACCATTCAAGATCAACAAGCGCAAGAATTAATTCGCCTATCGCAACATCTGCATCAATATCATCTGGATAAAATTAAAATTATTGGACACACTGATAATATTGGCGAGCAAAATTACAACCAACAACTTTCTCTTAAACGTGCAAATAGCGTATCTGAGATATTTCTAGCCAATGGATTCAATCCACAGAATGTACAAACTATTGGTAAAGGTTCAAGCCAACCGATTGCCAACAATGACAGCGATGAAAACCGAGCCAAGAATCGCCGCGTAACGATTGTGATTATTCCATAAAACAACAAGCCCTTGATAAGGGCTTTTTTTAGACATAAAAAAACCGCAATTAAGCGGCTTTAATATTGGTCGGAGCAGTAGGATTCGAACCTACGACCCCCTGGTCCCAAACCAGGTGCACTACCAGGCTGTGCTATGCTCCGTTAGTGGGGTGAATGACGGGATTCGAACCCACAATAATTAGTATTCAATCTATATATTTATTAATAACTTAGATTAAATCAATATAATAAATAGGCTTAATATGGGAATTTATGAGTCTCGAATTGATAGACAAATCACTTCGACTCTCTTTTTTTGTTTTATTTTGGACACAAGTTTTCATAACCAAATATAGAAAAATAAGGACTATGAATAATTTGAGGTAATGGAGTAATAAATAAAAAAAGTGCCTTAATATTTAGGCACTTATGAATAAATTATTTTGTTATTTTGAAGTAATCTTCAAGACTGATTTATTACATCACAATATAGTTGTTCAGCTTTGTGATGTAGTCGGGTAAATCCTCTGCAATTAATTTTCCGTAATGTTTGTAGATCATCGATGTATCGCTATGGCCAAGCTGTTCGGCAATCCATTCAGGTGGCACTTGGCCAGACGTTAAAAGTTGACTGGCAAATGTATGTCGACCTTGGTTGATTCCTCTACCTCGTACCTTTGATTTTTTAAGGTGCTTGTTCCAGCGGTACCTTAATTCATGGTATTCAAAATGATTGGAACGTTCGTGATTGATCCACACAAAATGAACTCGTTCAGTGGTTTTTGTTTTGTTGTCACGCTGCAGTACTTCGATTGTTTTTGCTCTGGTATTCCCTGTAATTTGGAATTGTTTTTTTAATGCTTGAATTGCCGGTTCAAGCAATTTTATATGGCGTTTTCTGCGTCTGTTTTTGGTCACGCGATAAATACCACGGACGTAGGATCTACAAATCTGAATAGTGCCTTTTTCTAGGTCGATATCTTCCCATGCAATTGGAATTTGTTCTGACATGGATAGCCCTGTCCAAAACAGGCAAGGCAAAAGATTTTGAATATCTAGATCTGTTTCTGTATTTAGAATCATGGCGATTTCGACTTTGCTAAATGGGTCGAGTTCTGGTGGGTCGAGTTGGTGAATGACAATATTTTCAAATGGGTTATAAGGCATTTGTTTTTCGTCTCTCCAGATTGCATGGATTTGCGCGAACCGCGTAATAATTTCACGGACCGTCTTGTTGTTTAGTACATCTTTTAGCGTTTCAATCCATCTTTTGAGCATATTGGTATTGATGTCTTTTGGATTGGTCTTACCCCATTTCGGCAGTATGTGATTATTTACATGACCACGATAAGAGTCGAATGTGCTTGGAGCAACTTCTTTTACCGTTTGTCTGCCGGTACATTTACGATGTGCTGACATAAAGCATCGAATAACGCCATAAATTGCGCATGGTTTTGTACGACACGTGAGCTACGCACGTTATATTTTTCGTCATGCAAAAGTTCATCGTATTTTTCAAAACCTGTACGATACGATTCAAGCACCGCATGTTCTTTGGTTAAGCAATTTAGAATAAATTGGCTGACGTTTTCGGGTTGATACTTTTCGAGTCTGCGTGATGCGTACAGACTGTTTTTGGTGAGTTGCTCTTTGCTGAATTTGATTTGGACAATACGTTCCATAATTGGAACTGTTGATGCAACTTCAGCATTTTGGCTAATGACAATCGTTCCCATAAATGGCGGTTCATAGGTTTCATTGCCGCCATTTTTTACACCTTGCGCCCCGAGTGAACCACCATCGAACAAGGTTTTGAGTGAGTCCCAATCGAATTGTTTAATCACGCCTTTGTCGTTTTCACGTTCTGATTCAATTAAAACCACTGGCAAGTTAGAAACTTGACGAAAAGTACGGATTAGACCTGACTTTGTGGATTTAACAGGGTCGATGCCTTCATAGCCGACACGGCCAAACAGTTTCCATAAAAATAAAAGTAAGGTTGATTTACCTGTTCCTGGTGCACCGACTGCTTCAAAAAATGGAAATGATTTGTGTGTTTTACGGATTTGCTGTGCGTAAAGACTGCCAAAAAATGCCGTTAGGGCAATAAGTCCGCGAACTTGATAGGCCCCGATAAAGTCGTTGATCCAGCCAGCGTCATATTCATTTAATTTGGAATTGATATTTAATGAAAATGGCGTTTTACACTTTAGGTTGGTGTTACGTGGCAGTTCAAAATAATCTTCTTTGTTAATGACAAATTGTTTGCCATTTTGATAAGCGATGTCGCTTAATACATAGGTTTTATGCGCTGCGTGATAGCCCACATAATTAATGAGTTCAACCCGTTTAATGTCTGTGAGTTCACGTTCTAAAAAGGCATCTAACTGATTACTGTTACCTTTATAGAATTTACCCGGTGCAATGTGTAATAGGCGTTTTTTAAACTCGGATGCCGATGACAAATGCGATGCACTAAAAGTATTTTTAATGGTTTTTGCACCGCGAGGGAAGTCGATTTGAAAGTAGTAATCGGCTTCGTCAATTTCTGCCATGTACTGGTAATACAAGCCTTTGGGCTTACAGTCCATAATCAGTTTGGCATCTGCTGCTGCTAAAATTGCTGCATCACGACGTTCTGCTACTGCTTGATCCTTTTCTTCTTGCGCCCAATCTTGATTATCGTCTTCAAATTCGATGCCTTTCATGTAGTCATCGTACTTATCCATGTCGAGCTTGAACCAATAGACTTGTTTGTTGAAGTCGAAAGGGAATGATTTAGTGCCTTTATGCTTGTAGATAAGTATGCCTTTATCCACAGCTTTTTCGGCAACTAAGAGATTTCCGTAATATTTATACGTTTCTAGGTCGGTCAGTGTTAAACGATCTTGTTTGTAAAGGTCGTTCCAGTCGGTTTTTTTCCGGCCGCCTGGTGGTAATGCGACTTCACATTCAAAGCCATCGTTTTGAGCCAATGCGATATTTTTTAAAATGCCGTCGTGACCGGCTTGGTCGTTGTCGAACGCCCATACAAGTTTAGGCAGTGGGATTGCTGCTGCAGCACATTTTTCACGAATGTGATCGAGATAAATGGATGGATAATTATTACAACTTAAAGCTGAAAAGCTTGTGATGCCTGATAACCACAGCGCAATGGTGTCGAAAATACCTTCGGTGATCCAAATTTCTTTAGATTCAATGTAATTGGTATTTGGTGTGAGCCATGCATGGTGTTTTGATTCCCATCCAAATTTAAAGGTGGTTTTTTGCAGTACTCCGTGATCGTCCAAAATGCGTTGCCACCAGCCGTGGTTGCCTGATTCGTCTGTAATTGGAAAACGTAAAGTGACTGAACCAATATTGTGGTCTTGGCTTTTGTAATATTCTTGCGAATAAGAAAGTGATTTAAGCTGATCTAGTGGAAAACCACGACCTTCTTGTAAATAGGCTTCGACGGTTTTATTTGGGTTTTCTTGGGTTGGTTGAAAGCGTTTTTCCCACTTTTCGAAAAGCTCTGGGAATAAGTCACGGACATGGTTTTCTTTACCACATGCGTTTTTACGTGGGCAGAATACCACCCATGGGTCTTCTGGATAGACCCATGCGGAGGCTTCTTTGTGGTTACAGTCTGGGCAACGACCGCGGAGTTTATTGCCATTTTTTACTTTAAAGTGATAGATATCTTGAAGTTTTTCTATCACTAAAGTTTTGGTTTCTGGAAACATCATTTTCAATAAACTGCCTTAAAAAAAATGGCGACTACGGTTCAATTCATCGCCTACAAGTTTCGCTAACATCTCGCGAATTCTGGCTCTTGCTAAAAACTGAATTGTCTCTTCAATTGTGCCGTGGCCCATTAACTTTTGAACTTCTTGTATTAGTTCTTTCTCTTGATCTGAGAGTGCGACTTCGTTGTTTTGCATATCTCAGTTCCTTGAAAGGTGCTCACCTGCGCCTTTATTCAGTACTTCGTTTAGGTTAAATTCTTCCTCAATATCTTGAGAGATAAGAATCGCTAGAGCTTGTTTAACTACGAGTTGGCGAAATATTGTGGCTCTTTTTACACCAGTTAATTTTGATACTAGTTCGAATAAATCAGATTCATCATCATTGAGATTGATGTTGTAGCGATTGTTACGGACTTGTTTTCTGTAATTTGCGCTCATTATTGCTGCTCCTGTGCTTTTCCAGCGCTGTAACGTTCACCGATAATGCTAGACCGGCTGCGATTGGTTTTTTGGGCGATCAGATCAAGCTCATCGATGTCAGTTTGGGGCAAATAAACCATTACACGGACGCGTGGTTCAGCTAGTTTTGGAGCCCGAGTTTGATACTGAGGTGATATTTGTTTGCTCATAAGGTACTCTAAGATCATAACGATGTTCTATGAGTCACTATAGCATATTATTTTATGCTTTCAATCCAAATAGGGAATATTTTTATGCTTTCTGATGCACCAAATTTGAATGTTGAAATTGCGCAACGTTTTAAAACTGAACTTGAGCAAAAAAAATTACGTGCAAAAACGCTGTCGCGTGAGATTGGAGCCAGTGAAAATACACTGGGTGCGTATGTGAGAACGGAACATGTTCCTGACCAATGGGTGTATTTGGCCAAGTTACAGCAGCAAGGAATTGATATTCGTTATGTGTTGCTGGGTATTGACCCCGATTTTAGTGGGCTAACCAGTGAAGAAAGTATGCTGCTGAAAGCATACCGCCAGTTAAGCCCAGAGGGGCAAGAAGCACTGCTGGGTTTGGGTAAGGCTTATGCGAAGGATGTGGAGAAATAAGCATGTTTTTCATATAAAAAACCTACATATAGATGTAGGTTTTTTAACAGATTTAACGGTAATCATTTTTGTTATAAATATAATGAAGTTCGTTGGCACATAAATAAAAACAAAAAATTGCTGGTGCTGTGATTACAGCAAAGCAACCAATTAAGAAAATATACTTATGTAGATAAATCCACTGCTGAAAGTCTGGGAACCCATTTGCGAATATTGGCAAGACCAGCGCAAGGAAATTGTACAAAATGTAAGAAACAAATAGTCCAACACATGCGACAACCCATGCTTTCATTTTACCGCTTTCGATGAAATTGATTAACCAAACAAAAAAATCCATTATTTTTTCCATATTTACCCTTTGTATTATTAAAAATATGATTATTAATCGTTTTGGATAAAATTCAAGCTAAAATGATGATTACTACGTCATACACTGTCGTTAAACTTAAAAAGCCCCTTTCAAGTGAAAGGGGCTTTTTTTAGTCTATTAGAATTTGTAAAGATTCTAGTTTCTGCTCTAAATCGAGCAATTTATAGATTAGATCATTTTTTTGATAAACCACATCACAATTATCCCCACCCAATTCGAGTGATGCTCTCCACAAACGAATTGAGCTGATTGCCATATCTAAGTTTAGTTCTGCATTGTCTTGATTATTCATAGGTTTTTCGCTAACAATTTGATTTAATTTAAATTGCCAGACCTTCACCTCTGTTTTATTCCAAATTGGACTGGTTACTGTGTTTTCCCCAATGAATTTAGGATAAATAAGATCATTTAGCGATAACTTTAGGATTTCTATATCTATTTTACGATTTATTTGCTCATTTTTTGCCAGTTCACTTAATAGGTCATTAATTTGATCTGGGCAAATAGACAAACAACCTAGAGTTGTGTCGTGATTGAAAGTAATTTGTGCCTTCACCAAGTGGTCGACCATGTTAAAAAACTGTTGGCACAGCAACTGACTTTTGGGGTTTGTTGCCTGCACACGCTCGGCAATAGGCACATAGGGGACGATATTGTCATTCATGACTTAGTACCCCACAAAAAACAATGTAGAGAAGGTTATGCCCATTAAGCAGATAAAACTGCTGGCTTCGATGAAGTTTTTAAGAAGTTTTTGACGCTTAAAGCGACTTTGACGCGCGTTGTAGGCGTGAAGGTCGTAGATTGGGGTGTGTTCGATGACTTGAATTGATTTTTTCATGATGTTTTCACTTTGGGTAAGTTTATTGTAAACCTACCGCCATCACTTTCCTAGAATGATGGTGGCAGACCGACAAGGCTAGGAAAACCGTACCCAAAGAAACGGCCAGCGCGAAGCTGCCCTGCCGATCTACCATAGCGAGTATAGCTGATCTAGCAGTTTAGGCAAAAAAAAAGCCGCTATTGAGCGGATGTTTTCTGCTCTTTGGGATGTTTAACAAGTTTCCTAGGCTTGTACACCGATTTTGCGGTGTAAATATATATTGCCGATAGTGTGCCGTTATGTCAATATAGTGATTCACTATTTTTTTAAGATGCTGCTTTTTATGAATAAATTAATTATAAATAAAAATTTTTATATATTAATTCTTTCATGTTTTCTTCTTAGCCCTACTCTTGCTTCTGCAAAATATTGCAAAGACTTCAAGACTCATCAAGAAGCTCAGGCTTATTTTAATGCTAAGAAACCGAACTATAAACGGCTAGACCGTGACCACGATGGTAGCGCATGTGATTGTTTACCGGGTGGTAGTGGTAAGAAGTGCCCTAAAAGTAAGAAATAGGTAAAATCATGGATTCAATAATTACTATTATTACTTCAATACTTGGAATTGGAGCTATATCTGGAGCTCTTATAAGCCTCATAAAATATGTTTTCTTATCGCAGTATCGCTTGGAACTTAATAGAAAAAAACACAGCGACGATGCAGCCATTTTATTAGAATATTATAAAGAAATTTATAAAAGTAATCGGAAAACACCTAAGTCAAAATTTGAACTTCAAAAAGCGACTAATGCTGCATTTGGGACAACTAGGTTTAACTATGAATTAATATTTATGTTGTTTGACAGAGATGAGCGTGATGTTGAGAGAGTTGTTAAAGAACTACAAAAAAGATGGATTTTAATAAAAATAGATTCTGCAAATAAAAAAATCACCTCACTTCTGACTGCTCGCCAAGTGAATATTTTGACTATTATTTTTATGATAGTTTATTTCATTATGTCTACCATAGTAATAGGCATAGTTGCAGGATATTATTGGATTCCTTTAAAAAGTTTTAATGAAAATTATATAGTACTGTTCTCATATTTTGTAATTTTTATATGTGGATATGCTTTCATAGTTCTTGGAAGTATGCAGTCTCTTGAACGTTTAATTGATAGAACTGAGTCTAGTGAACCGACTCAACTATCATTTTTCTAAATTTATATAGAAATTAAAATGATTGAGATTTTTTTAATTTGTTTAATCGCATGGATTATTTATGCGTGGAAAACTGGAAAGTTCAGTAAAGAATACCAAGAAAAAAATAATGCCGAGTTAAAGCAAGCTTGGAATAAACTCAAACACGATTTTAAAAAGCCTTTTAATACAGCAAATAATAATGCTGGATCACCCATTAATGATGGTGATACACCACCAGTTTTAGCCCCAAAAGCAAAACCACTCTCACTTAAAGAGCGCCAAAAACAAGCGGATGAATTGGCTAAAAAACTTGGCACGCGTTCTGAAGTGATTGATGAAGAAAAAAGAAAGTTACAAGCACAAAGAGATTATGAATACACATTAAAGCTATTAGGTAAGTCTGGTACATCACGCTATACCGATGACGATACCACCTACCGTAGTTTGCCTAAATTTTCGAATTACCGCTATGTTTTAGAGTACCGAGATGCAAGTGGTAGTGTGACTATCCGAGGGATTGATATTATCAGTGTTCATAAGGGTTACCAAAATACTCGGTGGTATTTTGAAGCGGATACTGAAGATGGTGAAAGGACTTTTAAGTCGCAACGTGTCATTCGCTTAAAGGATCAATGGACTAATACTATTTATGCTACGGCTGAGCAAGTTCGGGAGCATCTTTTAGCAAACTATGATATTCAGAATTTTCGTTCCGAGGATTGGGATGATTAGTTACTGTGATGGTAGTTATAGATAACATTTGTTAATAAGTTAGTTTTTTTCAATTCTGAAGGTTTAGCGTAATATGAGTTCTAAGAAAATAGATTTAGAAATTAGAAAAATATTAGATGAAATTCTTAATATTTTAAATAAAACGAATAATGACTATAAAGATAAAATCCAAGATATTACCTTTGAAAAACAAATATTTAATGATCTTGTTAGTAATTTAGAAAAAATATTTTCGGATGCAAATATTGTTTCCAGAAGATATGAATTTATGACGAATGATGATAGTTTAGTTACATCTGAAATTGAATACAAATTTAAAGATTTACTTGAAATTGTAAAACAGTTTAGAATTAACATCGGAAATATTATTAAAGATGCAAAAAATCAAAAAAAAGATACCATAACTATAGTAAATAAAATATTAGATAATCAACATTTCTTGACAGAAAAATTTATAGATATAAAAGAAATTATCGACCAATCCATTAAAAACAGTAATATATCTGAATTCGACAATTTTATTAACTTGACTACCCCTCATGTTTCTACAGATATTACAATAGAAAACTTTGATAAAAATATTAAAAATAAATATAATTTTCTTTCATTAGAACTCGATTCTATAAAAGAAAATAGTGACACTCTTACAATTAATACAGAAAAGAGTTTACAGAAGCTTCAAGAATTAAATAAAAAAATCCAAAAAATAGAAACTGAATATTTAGAAGTTATAAAAATTGCAACAAATAAAATTTATGAGGAACTAGACGAAACTAAAAATAAAATTCTTATGAAGAATTACGAGCTATATGATGAGGCAAAAGTATTAACTGATGAATTCAAACTCACTCATCAAGATTTTATTACACTTGTAGAAAATGCTGGTATTTATAATTTAACCGAAAACTATTCTAAAAAATCTAATGAGGAAAAGATACAGTATCAGGACTATAGAAAGTACACTGCTTGGGCGATTATTGCAGCGATTATTACTACAATTATTGTTTTAAGTATTCCTGTAATCGAATTTTGGGGTAACCCGCAACCTGTAAATGCTGGATACTTAACTATTCTATCACGACTATCTATTTCTGTGATGTTCTTCGTTTTAGCATTATACCTTTCAAAACAAGCGTCAAAACATTATGAATGTTACCAAGAGAATAACAGAACTTTTTTACAACTTGCTGCTTTAGAACCATTCATTAGCCGAATGAGTGATGAGGATAAGTTAAAAATTCGCAAAAAGCTTGTTCCTATTTACTTCCACCAGGATAAAGATGGGAAATTCACATCCCAAAGTGATGAGGTGGATTTACCATCTAATTTTATGAGTGTAATGAGTAAGTTGATTGATAAGATTGGTTCAAAAAATAGTACGGATGAATCTTCCCGATCCAAGGAAAAAAGTACTTGAATTTAGTTTTTACTGCTGGTTAAGAAAAATTCATATAACTGAAAGTAAGCGAGGAAGTTAATGTTAAACAAGAAAATGAAGGTCAGTTCATGAAAAATGAAAGTCGAATTGAAGTTATCGGTATTGTTGCCGCATTAGGTATGATTTTTTTATTATGGTTATTTTATCCTAACTTTCTCAGTTGGATGGACCACTCATCGGTAAGTAAAAGCTCCACCATTGTTCCTCATAATTTTAGTGAAATAGGTAATAAATTCGGTACTTATGGCGATAGTTATGGCTCTTTAAATACATTGTTTAGTGGTTTTGCATTTGCAATATTAATTATTTCTTTATTTATGCAACGGCAAGAACTTAAAGAGCAAAGAAAAGAACTTGAGGCACAGCGTCATGAAATAGCCGAAAGTAATGCAATTGCTGAATCTCAAAGGAAAATAACTGAGCAGCAAGCGGAGCTAATTAAGCAGCAAATATTTGATTCAAATGTTCAATCATTTTATCAATTATTTTTTAAGTATTTAGAAGAGAAAGACAGGAAGCTCCAGGACTTAGCAATATCAACTGTAAAAATTTCAGGTAATAATTTACTTGCATATTTCATCTACTACTTTGAACAAAGTATTAGAGAGTATTATTATGATAGCAATCAAATTTTGCAGGCTGAACTCAAGGATCTAAGCCAGGATGTATTACATGGAATAGATCATGCTCATACTTGCACCGAAAATGTATTAAAAATGGGAGAATATTTTCAGTATATTTATTTCATTCTTTATTTTATAGATACGCATAAACACCTTAATATTACTGAAAATGCAGTTCAAACATTAATGGCATATCAAAGTATCCATGAAACATATTGTATGGCTTTATTTGCTACTCAAGACGACGATCTGGCCGCCTACATTTATCAGTTTGGATTGTTATCCAAAACTGAATTTTATATAGATAATGAGATATTAAATACTCTTCTTAATCGCATTTTTAAGCCCGAGGCTTTTTCAGTATTTTCCAATAATAGTTAAGCGTTTAACTATAAAATTCAAACAGTGTTTTCAACTTCATTTGCTCTACATAAATCACCATAAGCAAGAAAAATAGGGCTGTACCACGTTGCTTTAGCCAAATGGTACAAGCCAAGCAGATCCACATGCTGAATTGAATTAAAAGGATTAGAAGCATCATATATCCTCCCCTCTTTTATAGCCTTTTAGCCACATTTTGGGCACTTCAGCCCAACTGCGTAATTTATATGATTCTTCAATACCTCTATAAGCATTCATAAAGCGTTCGTGCCACCAGTACCTCATTGATTCACCGCGATGATTCATGCCTGGTGGATTCATATCTGGCGTGAGGTCTTGGTAAAAAAGTTCAAATAATTGATTTGGATTCACACCCTGCTCCTAAATCCCAACTGCATTGATAATCATCAGCAAAATTTGATTTTTCTTTAATGCAATGTGCAAAAAATGAAAAAGAATCTGCAATATGGTCTGAAAATGCTTGTGCAGATTTATTAAGAATCTTCGCTAATTCATCTATATAAATTTTTATTTTGAGCTTTTTTTTCGGCTTAAACGATTTTTTATAGAGCGCAAAAGCTTGATAACACGCTTTACGAAGCTTTCGATCTTTTACTTTTTGGATTTTTTGAGGATTAAAACAAATGGTGTTATGTGAATAATTCCATTCAAGGAGTGGTAGCGCATTTGCACAAATGCTTATTATGCCGAATGTTCGACCTACGGCCCGACCTTTGATTAATATTTTTTGGTTAGAAATATTGGACAGAATGGGTGATAGGTAGTCTAGTTTAATCATAACGAATTGTAGCCCCTTTTAACCACCCGCTGCATACAGCTCCTGTGACTGTTTTGCCTGCACTGTTTTTAGCTGTAAATTTTGTTGCAAAGGTATCGTCTTCACTACACGAAAAAAATGCACGACCATGAGTTTGGATGTTTGTGAATCCATTGGCTTGCAGGGCTTTTGCTGCGTCATTTTTGGATGGTAATACCCCCATTATTAATCGAATCTATAAGTAGAATATCCTAAGCCTTTATTATTGTTTAAAATTAGGTGGTCTACCATCAACTGACATATGTGGTCGTTCATGATTATAGAAGTATTGCCATGCTGTTGTATAGTTCTGAACGTCTTCAATATCTCGAAATAACTGCTGATTTAAACACTCATAACGTACTGT